>JAIRML010000007.1 GCA_031258665.1 Oscillospiraceae bacterium
ATTTCCCCGCCGGCCGGCCAGACCGGGCCGGTCTCCGCCGCTCTCCAGACATCATGCCCCGCGTAGATGGGCGGCGCCTCTGGGCGCCAACTCTCCGGGGCGGGCCCGAAGGCATAGGAGGGATACTCATACGGATAGGGATAGGGGGGATAAGGCGAAGCGGCGGCGGGATAGGCGGCATAAGGGGGATAAAACGGCCCGGCAGGAGTATCGGCCGCCGGTGCGGGCTGCGCCTGTGTGAAGACCGGCGCCGCTTCGGTCGGCGCGGCCTCCGTCGGCAGGGGTTCGGTCGGCGTCGCTTCCACCGGCGCGGACTCCAACGTGGGTTGCCCCTGCAACTCACAACCCAAATTCTTGTTTTTTGTTGCCGCTTCGCGGCAACAAGGCACTATCGGCTGTACCGGCAGAAAGGGCGCCGGCGCGGATTCCAGGTTCATGCCCAGGGTATTGGGGTCTTTCTGTTCGTACATGGGCATCGTCACTCCTTTGCATTTGAGTTGTCTGTCATATTTTTGGTTCGTGGTGCCGCGATTGCTTAGCATCTCCGATTTGTTTAGCATCTCCGATTGACAGTTTCATCATACGGGATATTTGTGACGGTGTCATGACCAAAAAAAGAAGTCTTTTTGAACAGTTTTAGAAAAAATTGTGAACATGGGTCATGAACCCAGAGGGGCGCCTTGTGGAGGCCGGAAATCCGTGATACAATGAAACGGATACAACGAAACGACGGCTCCGGACGGGGTCGGACGCGGGGTCCGCGCGCCGGGCCGACGGAGCTGTCTGTGAGGAGATTTTTCATGTTGCGTGTGGAGACCCAAGGTGACGTGCTGGCTGTGTATTTGGGGGACCGTCTGGTGTTGACGCACACGCCGGACAGCCCGTTTGTCATCGCCGGGCAGGGCGCCGGAGAGTTCCACGCCCACGGCGGACACTGGCGCATTTCCGACCGGCTGAGCCGTCGCACCGCGCTGACGAACGCGCATTACGACGCCGTTCGCTCGTCTGTCCGTTTCTGGGGCGGGGACCTGTCGCTCACATTTCATTTGTCGGAGACAGACGGCAACCTGGTGCTGACCCCTCAGCGCTCGACCGCCGGGCTCAATCGGTTGTGGCTCCAGTTCCCCGCTACGCCCGGCCACTGTGTCTACGGCGGGGGTGCCCAGTACGGCTTGCTGGACCTGCGGGGGCACCGGCTGCCGCTGTGGGTGCACGAGCGGCGGGTCGGGCGCGAGAGCGCGCACCTGCCGTTTCGTCCGGGCAGCGGCCGCCACGCCACCTACCACCCGCAGCCCACCTTTGTGACACAGGACGGCGTCTTTGTCCACATCGACGCCCCCGTCTACGGCGCGTTGGATTTTCGCTCCCCACGCCACCACCGCGCGGAGCTCTGGGACTTGCCGGCGGCCGTGATCGTCGGCGTGGCCGCCGGCGCGCCGGCGCTCATGGAGCGGCTCACCCGGCTGCTGGGCCGCCAGCCTGTCTTGCCGCAGTGGTGTGTGGAGGGCGCATGGATCGAGACGCAGGGCGGCGCGGCGCGGCTCGCCGGGCGGCTGGAACGGGCGCTGGCGGCCGGTATGCGGGTGTCGGCGCTCTGTGTCCGCGACTGGTCGGGTCTGCGAGAAACGGGGCGGCGGCGGCAGGTGTTTTTCGTCTGGGTGTGGAACCGGGAACTTTACCCCGAGTTGGATAAGATGATTGGGGAATTCGGCGCCCGCGGCCTCCATACGCTGGCCTACATAAACCCCCACCTCTCCATCGAGGGGAGGCTGTTTGCCGAAGCGTCAATGGGCGGTTTTTTGGTGCGCAAGCCGGAAAACGGCAATTTCATCAACGACATGGGCGGATTCATGGCCGGGCATCTCGATCTCACAAATCCCGACGCCTGCGCCTGGTACAAGGAGATCATCAAACGCAACATCCTGCAGTTCGGGTTTAGCGGCTATCTGGCCGACATGGGGTATTTTCTCCCGGCCCGCGCCGTGCTGGCCAACCGGGAGAGCCCCAATCGGATGCACAACCGCTGGCCCATGTTGTGGGCCAAACTCAACCGGGAGGCCATCCGTGAGGCGGGGCGCACGGCGGACGCCGTCTTTTTCACCCGCGCCGGATACGGCGCCATGGGCGGGCAGACAATGCTGGCGTCCACGGGCGACCACAACACCGGCTGGGGGGTGGAAGACGGTTTGCCCTCGGCGCTGGACGCCGCCCTCACGCTGGCCTGCGGCGGAATAGGCCTCACCCTGTCAGACGTGGGGGGCAATGTGTCCTTTGCCGCGCGCCGCACAAAGGAGCTCCTGCTGCGCTGGGCGGAGTACGCGGCCTTCACGCCGATCATGCGTATGGCGGACATGGGCGGGGCACAGCCGGAATTTGATTCAGATGAAGAGACGCTGTCGGTTGTTGCCAGGCTGACGCGTGTGCACGCGGCGCTTGCGCCCTATATGCGGGCGCTGATCCGGGAAAACGCCCACACCGGGCTGCCGGTGATGCGGCCGATGTG
>JAIRML010000023.1 GCA_031258665.1 Oscillospiraceae bacterium
GAGCCCTGAGCCCCCGACACACCCGCGACCGACAGCGAATTAGTAACTTATTGCCGCTTCGCGGCAATAAAAAACAAGAATTTTGGGTTGTGGGCTGCAGTGGCAGCCCACGTTGGAAAGAAAAGGGAGGATGGCCGATGGCCAAACATTTTCAGGGCGGCGGCATGGGCGGCGCCAATATGATGAAACAGGTGCAAAAAATGCAGCAGGACATGCTGTGCGTTCAGGAGGAGATCGAGTCCAAGACCTTTACGGCGTCCGCGGGCGGCGGCGCCGTGAACGCCGCGGTCAACGGCAAGCGGCAGCTTCTGTCGGTGACATTGCAGCCGGACGTCGTCGACCCGGAGGACATCGAGATGCTTCAGGACCTCATCGTAGCGGCGGCAAACGAGGCGCTGCGCGAGGCCGAGGAGGAGATGGCCCAGGCGATGCAGCGCTTTACGGGCGGCCTCCGTCTGCCGTTTTAACAGGGACTTCGCGCCCAGCGCCGGGAGGAGGGTTTATTTTGACGCCGTATCCGCCACAGATGGAGACACTCATCGACCAGTTCGCGCGCCTGCCGGGCATCGGGCGCAAGTCGGCCGCGCGGCTGGCGTTTCATGTCTTGTCCCTGCCCGCGCCGGAGGTGGAGGCATTCGCCGACGCGCTCCGGGAAGCGCGCCGCGCCATCGGTTGCTGCCGTGTGTGCCAGAACCTCTCCGACAGCGAGGTCTGCCCCATCTGTCGGAGCGAGCACCGCGCGCCGTCCGTCATCTGTGTGGTGGCAGACCCGCGCGACGTGGCGGCGCTGGAGCGCACCCGGGAGTTCAAGGGGCGCTACCACGTGCTGCACGGTGTGATCTCCCCCATGAGCCACACGGGGCCGGACGACATCCGAATCGCGGAACTCCTTGAGCGGGTGAGCGCGGGCGGCGTCGAGGAAGTCATCATGGCGACGAACCCCGACACCGAGGGCGAGGCGACGGCGCTGTACATCGCGCGCCTGCTGCGGCCTTTTTCTGCGCGTGTCACGCGACTGGCGTACGGCATCCCCGTGGGCGGGCATTTGGAGTATGCCGACGAAATCACGCTGGCCCGCGCGCTGGAGGGCCGCCGAGCCCTGTGACACCGGATCGCCGGCGCAGCCCACGTTGGTACCTTGTTGCCGCGAAGCGGCCATAAAAAACGAGAATTTTGGGTTGTGGGCTGCAAGGGCAGCCCACGGTAGGGGCGTCAATGCCCACCATCCAGTTTGTCTTATATTATTCATATTTTGGCCAGAACTCCATTATTTTCGAGCAATATATCTCAAACATCGCACAATTTTGTCACTTTCTGTCCGTTCTGGTCTTGACGGCGTTGTCCAAATAGTCTATAATTTAAGTAGGATTTTTACAGAACGCCAAACGGACCCCGCCACCATACCGTGGAGACAGCAGAGGAGTGACTGCCGCCATGAATCTTTTCAAAAAGATCCTAACGTGGGCTGCCTCCGCGGCCCACAACCCAAATTCTCGTTTTTTATGGCCGCTTCGCGGCAATAAGGTACTAAGCGCCGTTGTGCTGGAGGACGATCACACCGTGTCCATCCGGTTCGGCATTCTTCTCCTATGTTTTTTTTCCACCGGTTTCGCCGCCGGTTTCGGCATCTATTACTGGATCAAAAGCATGTGGCCGCTTGCTTACATCATGTTCGCCCAGATGTCGCTGTCTGTTCTCCTGTTCTTCTACTGCCGGACAAACCGGCCGGAGGCATGCCGCGTCACCTTTCTCGTCCTGTGCGCCTCCGTGGTGGTCATCCACTTTTCCCTCACCCACTACCTGGGCAACTGCGGATCCTTCGCCTATGTCGCGGCGGCCATCCTGCCCAATCACTTCTTCCCCGTCATCCGAAAGAAATACATCCCCATTCTGGATGCCTTGCTCATCCTGTCTATCAACATCGTCTTCTGGTACGGCCTGACCCACACGCCCGTCTACGCGGACATGGACCTGACCGTATGCCGTTTCTTCATCATAAACTGCGCGCTGGTGGTGTGCTCGTTTGAGCTGTACTACAACACGATGGGGCATCAACTCATAAAGGCGCGGCAACAGGCGCAGCTCGCGCAGGCGGCCCGCGACGCTGTCATCGACGTGCTCACCGGCCTCGGCAACCGGCGTATGCTGAAAAACCATCATCAGGAGCTGGAGCAGTCCGCCCAGGCCGGCGTCCCGGTCTGTGTCGCTATGCTCGACATCGACTTCTTCAAACGGATCAACGACACCTACGGGCACGATGTGGGCGACCAGGTACTTGTCTACCTGGCCAATACCATGCACGCGTTTTTCCGAAAGAGCGACATCCTGATCCGCTGGGGCGGGGAGGAGTTCATGATCGTCCTGTGCCAGACGGAGCTCGGGTGGGCGGAAGAACTCATGGAGCGGTTTCGGTGCGCGGTGCAGCAGGCTCCGCTGCTGTTTTCCGGTCATCAGATCCACATCCGGCTGACCATTGGTCTGGCGGCGCTCAACCCCCCGTACCAGGGGCTGGACGACGCCGTCCGGGCGGCCGACGCGCGGATGTATCAGGGCAAGCTGGAGGGGCGCAATCGCGTCGTCGCCCGGGATTGACGCGAGCAGCCCTGATGGCGGCGCGGGCGCTCACATGGGCAGTGTCTCGCGCACCCGGCGGTTTTCGTCCACATAAAAGATCCCCTGGTCGGTCACGACGCGCCACCAGGGCGCCAGCCGGGTCAGATCCGGAGGCGCCGCTGTCGCGACAAAGCCGAGCCGGGCCGATTCGATGCGCGCGAGGGGCTGCCTGGTCGCAACTCGCGCGTCCGCCAAAGCGAGCAGCGCCTCGGCGGCCGACGGCCCGGGCGGTTCGCCGGCGGCGGGGTGCGGCGCACCCCACAGCCAACAGCCGTACACGCTGTCAAGGCCGCCCGTCTCACCGTAATGCAGCGCCACATAGGCGTTCCACACCGGTCGCGCCGCGATCTTCTGGGGCAGTGTGACGAGCCCGGTGTCCCCGAGGGACGGGAGCGGTTCCTCGCTCCCGCGGGTCAGAAACCCGGCCTCCGCCAGCAGACGGCGCGCGTCCGTCATGATGTCGCCGTCCGGCGCCTGGGGCAGCTCGTACTCCAATGAAAAAAGACTGCCGCCGCGAAACTGCATCCAGCCTGACTCGCCCGTGTAGAGCGTGATGTATCCGCCCTGGTCGACCGGAACCGCACCCCCCAAAAAGTGACCCGCCAACGCCGCCTCTCTGCCCGTGTCGCGCGGCAGGTAATGGACCTCGGCGCGCTCCTCGGGCGAGGGGAGCACGCCCTGGCTCAGCGCCACGCCCTGCGCCGCGAGCAGCGCGGTCAGGTCGGCCCGCATCTGCGCCTCGGTGCGCCGCGTCTCCTCGCGGCGGGCGTAATAGACCCCGCCCATCAGAAGATTTCCACATATCAAACAGGCGATCAGGAGCCATTTGATCTTCGGCCAATTCACACCTCATTCACCCCTCAACACATGACAAAACCACACGAAAATATGCATTATAACGAAATATATTTTATTATAATCTATTTTGGTTCCCAGAAATTGTATTTTATGCGCACCCATGTGGGTTGGCGTCCACAACCCACATGGGTGTTTTTTTGTTGCCGCTTCGCGGCAGCAAAAAAACTACTTGTCAGCTGTCCCCGTACCAGCGCGGCGTCTGGAGACCCACGCCGTCCGCAAAACAGACTTTCATGGCAAACGCGCGCGCCGGGAAACGGCCCTCCAGCAGGCGGTAGGCCATGGTTTCCGGCATGAGGTCGACCCGCTCGTCCGTTTGCGTGAAACGGCGGACCCGCACGGTGACCTCCGAGATAACCCCGTCGACCAGCACGACGCGCGCCGCTGGGTCTCCGGCCGGCGTCTGGACGGCGGCGCCCTGCGTCTCGTAGTCAAAATCTACCGTGAACCGGTCTTCCCCTGTCTGCGTACAATCGGTCAGGGAGAACCGGGCGTCGCCCAGCAGCGGCGCGAGCGCCTCCAGCAGCGCGCGCACCGCCTCGACCCGGCCGGCCGGCGTGCCGGAAACGGCGCCGCCGCCCGCCGCCGCTCCGTGGGCCCGGTAGCGAATGACGCCGTCTGGAGAGAAACGGCAAACGCGCGGGTCGTCCACATAGACGGTGGTGCCATCCGGCTCCGTGTAGCGCGCGGGGGTGTCCGGATTGATGCGCAGGCCACGCAGGAAGGCCTCCACCGCCGCCCCCGTCAGCGCCGGCGCCTCGCAGCGGACGGCCATGAGCGCGGGCGGCGCGGCAAACAGCAAGGTGTCGGGCGCGCGCGTCAGCGCCTCGTCCCCCGCCTCGAAGGCGAAGCGGCAGGGCGACAGACCCGAGGTGTCAACCGGCCCAAAGGTCAGCGCCGTGTCGCTGACATAGGGCGTGAGGCTCTCCTCATTCAGGAAGAAGAGCGCCAGCGCCCCCCCCCGGTTTGAGAGGAAAAAACGGCGCACCGGCGCGTCGAACCCCGCCGGCGGCGTCACGGACAGCCACTCGGCCAACACCGACAG
>JAIRML010000042.1 GCA_031258665.1 Oscillospiraceae bacterium
TTTTCCCCCCCTATTTTTCCGCGCGCTGACATCTGGTGGCGGGCCGCTTCTCTTGCGGTGACTGCGCAGAGGCGCAGTTTCAGGCCAATGTTTGGCGGCAATGATCTCCGAAGCCCTACCCCGCCAGTGTGTAGGCGTCGCAGAGGGGCGCGTGGGATGTCGGCGCCAGCGCGAACACCTTCAGTGTATCGCCGGGCGCCAAAGGCGCGTCCAGCGTGTACTCCTTCGCGTAAACCCCAGCGTCGGCGATCTCGATCTCGGTCCGTCTCAGCGCGGCGAGCCGGCCGGCGCTGTCGTAAACGGCGACGACGAGGTTGGCCGACGCGAGAGTCTGGTTGTCGTTCCCGACGACGAGCGAAGCGGAGACGGTAGTCCCGTCGGCCGTCACGTCACGGATGATGGTATCGGGGTAATCGGGTAGCTCGTACTCGAAATCGCCGCGGTATTGCAGGGCGATGTCGCCAAGATCCGCCTCGTCCCCGGCCCCGGCGGCGATCGGCAGCAATGTGTAGCTGTAGGACTTGCTGCCCGCCTGGAGCGTGTACTGCGAGAGCGTGGCGGGCCCGCAGGAGGCGCCGCCCGTACCCCTCGACCCGTAGCTGACGCCCAGAACCGTTTCGTCAAGGGGATTGATCTGGTAGATATGGCGCGGACTCCCGAGCGCGCGCCAGGTGTAGTGCAGCGCGTTGGCCTCGAAGAGCTTTTCGCCCGTCGCGGTGATCAGCAGACCGGCGCCGGCATCGTCGGTCACGGCCATCCAGCGGGTGTCCTCGTGCGTGCCCGTGTCCTGTGGGTCGGTGTAATTCCAGTAGTTCTCTGTGACGGTCGTCCGATAACGCCCGACGAACGCGCCTGTCTGTCTGTCGTTGAGGTTCTCGCGCGGGCCGCGCGTCAGCCATTCGATGTTCTCGAACCCCGCCGGCATACGCAGGTCGGCCCCAAAGCGAAGCAGCTGGCTCGTGTCGGACGTGCGCAGCGCCGTGTCCACCCGGATGGCGCCGTTGAAATAGATGGTGTACGTCATGTCGAGATACGTCGAGGCACTGACCGCGGTCAGGTTGTATGTCACGCCGACAGTCTGAACCCGGCCGTCGTCGGACCCGGCCACGGTCACCGACTGCGGCGCGGGCAGGTTTTGATCGACATTGGTCCAGTTGTTGCCGGAGACGTTGTCATTGTTCATGGCCGCGCGCCAGAACTGCGGGATCGGGCCCTGGGTGAGCAGTGTCCGGCCGTTGGCCGAATACTCGGTGATGATGCCCGTGGACTTGTCAAACGTGACACTGAACGCTTCCCCCGAAACGGTGACGTGGCCGTCATCCGTGACCGTGAGGGCGCCGGGCACGGCGTCGAGCCTCAGCGCCGCGGCCTTACCCGTCTCGACGGGGATCGCGAACTGTTCCTCGGCCATGACGTGCCGCGCAGCGTCCGCCCAGTCGGGCACATCTCTGCGGACGGCCTGGACCGTCAGGTGGTATTCGGCCCCCGCCTTCGGCGTCTCGGGCAGGCTTGACAGATACGGAACTTCCATGGCGACCGTCGGGATGTCCCGTATGATGCCCATCTGCTTGTAAACGGGCATATCCGGGACGTCTTCCACCGTGCCGGAGGCGATGACGGCGCCGTCCTCGGTCAGCTGCCACGCGTAATCGTACACATTGGCGTTGAGCCCCATCATCTCATTGCGGATGTTCACGACGCCGCCGCGAAGGTCGCTGTCGCTGGCCGCGAAATTGACTTCCTGGTAGACTTTCTTCACTTCCTGCATCTCCGGCTCTGGCTCGCGGGTGGCCGTGATGATGCCATTGGCACAGAAACTGTTGTCGGTGTTGCCCTCACCCCAGTCGCCGCCGTAGCCCAGGTACATGCCGTTGTCAAAGACATCGTTCATATAGGCACTGGCAGGGACCTCCTGCAGGTCGCCCCTGGTGTAGTCGGCCCAGAGGATCACACTCGCATCGTCGGCCGGGCACGGGTCGCTCGGTTTGCGGCTGTCCGCGCCGGCGCCGATCTCCTCCTGCGTGAGCACGCGCGTGAACACCCTGGCCCCCGCGATATACGAGACCGAATTGAAAGAAGTTCCGACCTCCGCGTCGCGCCCGACGCCGAAGGCGTAGGGGTTCACCGATATGCCGGCGGACGCGCCGATCGTCCTGGCGGCGATCTCTCCGCCGTCGTAGTACAGCCGGAGCGTCGAGCCGTCGAACGTACCGACGATGTGGTGCATGACGCCGTTGTTGAAGTCGGCCGGGACAGGCACCGAAGCCGAGATCCACTTGTTGGCGTTGTCGCTGCCGTTGGCGTCGTACACATAAAACTCAAACACCGTCTGGTTGTTGATCGTCCCCGTCTTGATGGAGACCTGGGTGTTTCCTTTGGCCACGAGGACTTTGTTTGTCACGATGTCCTGCGGTCTGGCCCAAAGTTCAATGGAGAACGGCTGGCGGCCCGAGATCTTGTCGTTGAAGACCGGGTCGTTGTACAGCACACCCGCGCCCGGTTTGAGCACCCTGCCGTATTCCTCGTCGGTGTAGAACAGGTTGCTGGTGACGGTCGTCGTCGTCTGGCCGTTGATGTGAAGCGGGCCGGACTCGGGAAGGTGGTAGCTCGCGGGGACCATCGTCCAGACGGCCTGATCGACATAATCCCAGATGCAGCCGCCCTGCGACAGCGCGTACCCGCGGTAGCTGTCCCAGTACTCCTTCAGGTTGCCGACCGAGTTGCCCATCGCGTGGGCGTACTCGCACTGGAAATAGGGCAGGCGGACGCCGGCCGTGTTGCCCGCGTTGGTGCCCACGTCGGCGTACATCCTCGAGTACACATCCACGCGGCTTTCGGCGTTGGCGGCCGTGCCGTAGTTGTCGCCCGCCGTGTGGTTGCGTAGCGTCTCATTGTGCCACGGCTTGCCCGGGTCTATCGGGCGGACCGCGGCCACCACGTCGTTCCAGCGTGGGTGCGCGCCCGTCTCATTGCCGACCGAATACATCACAACCGACGGGTAGTTCTTCACACGGTGGACATTGTTGGCGTTGCGCGCGATGATCGCGTCGGTGAACCTGTCGTTCGTAAACACCGAGTTGCCGGTGGTTGATCTCGCGTCGCCGTAGCCGCCGTCGTTGCCGCCATGCCGTTCGACATTGGCCTCGGCGACGACCATGAGGCCGTATTTGTCGGCCAGCCAATACAGGTACGAATCGCTCGGGTAGTGGGACGTGCGGACCGTGTTGATGTTGTTCCGCTTCATGATCTTGAGGTCGGTCTCGTACTCCGCCGGGCTGACGTAGTGCCCGCCGTAGGGCGAGGTGTCGTGCCTATTGACGCCCCTGAACATGATCTTCACGCCGTTCAGCCTGACGATGTCGGATGTAATGCCGTCGGCCTGGCGGAAGGTGATCTGACGGAACCCCAGTTCCTGACTGAGGTATTCGAGCGGCCGCATCGTCGTCTTGTCGTACAGCGTGATGACGAGCGTGTACAGATACGGATCCTCCGGGAACCACTTGTGCGGGTTCTGAGCGAGGACCGAGCCGGAGACGGAGACCTCCCCCTGCGCGTCGATGGCGCCCACGTCAAATTTCAGCGATGTCCGCGCCAGGATATCCTGCCCGTGGGGGTCGATGACCTTCGCGGCCACGGCCAGGTTGCTCACCGCCGCGCCCGCGTAGTTTTTGACCGTCGTCTTGAGTGTCAGCGTGGCGTCGGTGTAGGAGCCGTCGAACACCGTATCGACCTTGTAGTCGCGGATATGCGCCGGCGGCGACGCCATGAGGAACACGTCGCGGAAGATGCCGCTCAGGCGGATGAAGTCCTGATCTTCCAGCCAGCTGCCGTCTGTCCACCGGAAAACCTTCACGGCGAGCAGGTTGGGGCTGCCGTCGGCCTTCAGGAGGTCGGTGATGTCGAACTCGCCCGGCGTATGGCTGTCCTCGTGGTAGCCCACTTCCACGCCGTTGACGTACACGTAGTAGGCCGACTCGACGCCTTGGAACGACAGAAATACCTTGTAGCCGTCTTCGATCCACGCGGGGTCGACGCTGAAATACCTGCGATAGAAGCCCACGGGGTTGTAGTTGTTGCCGCCGTTCGGGGCCAGTGGTATGTCGCTGTGGTTGTTCGGCCAGATCTGGTAAAACGTTCCGCGGAAGGTGATGCCGGTCGGCATGGCGGCATTGCTGTAAAAAGGCGCGTCGTAGCCAAACATCGGGTCGTAGTACCCGACGTAGGGCACGCCGTCGGCGCCGACGCCCTGCGTCTGCCAGCTGCCCGGCACGGCGATCCGGTTCCATTGGGAGGCGTCGTAGTCCGGCTTGTAAAAATCGACGATCGGGTGGCCCAAGTTCAGCGGATCCTGCACGGGCGGGTTGGCGATGACAGTGTCCGCCGCCGAGAAATTCGGCGTCAGCGACGGCACGATGCTGAATGTCCAGTTTGACGTCTCCGGGTCGAGGTCGGCCGGGGCGGTGAGCGCCTGGTAGAACACAGACGCCGTCTTGTCGTACCCGCGCGAGCCGGCCACGGCCGCTTGCTCGGACTGATACGGCAGCAGGTCGGCGTGGGCCGGCTCGCGGTTCACGTCAAATACCCTGCTGTTTTCAATGGAATCCGACGTCTTGCCCGTCCACTCCAAATTGGTAAACGGCTCGCGGGCCCGCGCCGGCAGCGGGACCTTGTCCCACCCGATGTCGCCTGTGATCTCCGGGAACGCGGAGATGATTCTGTTGTTATACGCCTCCATCTCCCACGAAAGCGCACCGTGTTCGCTGTGGATCTCCATCTTTATCCCGCCCAGCGCCACACCCTGCGCGTGCGCGATGGCGCCGGCCAGCGCGTCATGCGCTTCCTGCGACACATCGCCCTCCGCCTCGCCGACGTCATGGGCGCCGAGCGCCGCCTCCGCCTCACCGATGAGCGTCAGAAGCTCTTCTTGGCTGTAACCGTAAAAGCTGTCGTAGAATTTCGCGGCGGCCGTGTCGATGTCGGTGGCCGACTGGACGGCGTTTGCGTCCGTCACGGCGGCGGCGATCCGGTTGATCGTGGATTCGGCGGCGGCCTGCGCCGAAAGCGGATACGTCCCTTTGAGGATCCCCTTGGTTTCGGCGCCCAGCCGGGCGAGCGTGTCGGCCGCGTAAAGCGGCACACGCTCCGCCACTGTTTGGGCGGGTTTCAGGATGCCAAACTCGGCGCAGTTGGCAAAATTGCCGTTAAAACTGCCGCCGCCGTAGGCCACCGTCACCACGAGCCGCACATATTTTGTCAGAACAGTTTCCGGAAACACGATCGCAGTCTTGTCTCTGCCAAATACCCGGGTGAAATCCACGACTTTGGTAAAATCATCCTCCGCGCCGGTCAGCGAAACCGCGATGTAGCCGGCGGTGGCGTTTCCGTTCTCCCAGCCCGCGCCGCTGTCGTTGCGCGGCAGGTAGGTGACGCCCTTCACCGGAAGCGTGTCGGAGAGCTCGACGGTGAGCGTGTGCGGGGCGCGGCCGGGGGGATTCGACCATTGCGAATGCCAGAAGGATGTCGTGCTGTCGTCGATGGCGTTTGAAGAACTGAAGCCGCTCTCCTGTGAGCTGGCCGCGGCCGAAACCCTGACGCTGCCCGGGTATGGGATCGGGTTGTCGAAGTAGCCGCTCAGATCGACCGGCTCCACGACATCGAAACGGAAGATGCGCTCATATGTCACACCACTGTAAACCGCGCTGGCCCTGAGCGCCGCGGCGCCCGTCCCCAGTATGAGACCGCCGCCGGAGACGCGGTCCGGTGCCAGCGACTGCCACGAAACCGCCGTGCCCGCGATGTCCGCCGGAAGTGTGAGATCGGCCGAAACATTGGTGGGGATGTTCAATCCATAGAACGCGCTCGCGAAGGCCGAGCCCTCCGACTGTACGACACCGACCCGGTAGACGGTGGCAGCGCCAAGGCTCGTCACTTTCAGTTCGTGAAGACCCTCGCCGAGTACAGGGCTTGTGTAACACAGTTGGTCGGCCTGGAGGCTGTCCGCGTACTGGCTTGCGACAACGGGCTCGCCGCCGTCTATCGATATTTCTATGCTGCCATAGGTCGGCGCGACGGTGCCGTAAATCGACACCTGTTTGCCATAGAACTTGAACGTGTAGCTGGCGCCTTCGTAATCCGTCCAGGCGTCCGCGGCGGTCGAGAGGGTCGTCCAACTCCCGGTGAAGTCAAACTGGTGCAGGCCGTCCCCCACCGCTGTGTACGGGTAATAGGCCGTCGCGTCAGCCGCGAAAACAGGCGTCAGGCCGGTGGCCCCAAGAACCATGACAACCGCCAAAAGGACGGCCAACGCTTTGCATCTGTACCTCATCTTACATTCTCCTCAACATTTTTTTGTAAGACGGCGCACAAAAGGCCCGGACGCGGCCCGCCGCATCCGCGGCGAACGGGAACAGGGCGAAGCCGTCTGCACACGGTCCCACCGTCGGTCGCCTCCTCTGCACACAAAAGCGACCGCCCCTCTGCCGGACGCATCTCACCGGCGCGCGAAACCCACTGGGCCACAGCCCCTTCAGCGGTTTCCACGCGGCCTGCTATGCTATACCTTTTCAAAAGTGCGCCATGAACGCTGATAATCTTAATTATATTACGTAAATGCCGCAAAGTCAAGGGGACGTCGTGATATTTTTGTGCATTTCGACCGCACGAGACAGGATGGATTTCCGAAAATGACAATTTTGAAAACGTATACCTTTTTAAAAACAGCAGAAAACATCGTTTTCCGTTCACAAAAACAACACGGTCAAAATTTCAATCCCGCCACGGCATAATACACCCGGACATCCATTTTTACAAATTTTACCTTATTTGAGCCCTGTCCATATCAAAATTATCATTTTTGATCGCACACGCGCCCCTATTCACCCCTTGCCCTTTCTTGCATCACGGATTCAGTTGCAGTTTTTACTTTTCAGCATTTCATATCCCGAACAACCGCTCAATATCCGCGTCTTTGATCACGCGCTTGCTTCTTTTCTTCGAGTTTTTAAGAAGATTCGCCATTTTCTCATCAACTGACTTTTTGATTAACTCGCTTGGGTCAATGCCGCGCATTTGGAAAAACAGCAACGGGGCGGAGTCGAGCCGATTGCCGACACCATACATCACGGCAGCTAAGTGCTTGCACATTCCCGCCCAGTCGGGGCAGTCGCAATCCATATGAATTTGTCGCGGTGACGGGAACAGACCATCGCCTTTCCGCATAAACACGTCTGCCAGTTCCTGCGAAAACTTACCCTCGGCAAGTTCAGCAATACTGCCTATGCGGTTGGCGACTTTCTTGACGATTTTTGCCCACTTTTCCTCGTCAAGCGGGTCAATTTTGATTTTAATGTCGTACAAATCCGAACCGTTTACCTTTGCGGTAATATCGCCGCCGTTAATTTGCAAGTCGACAACATAACCGTTCTTTACGTATGCGCTGCCGCGCGGCAGACGGTTGGCGTAATCCTGGTAGCTCGTAAGATTGTCGCACCACGCCTTGCCCCACCAAGTTGTGGTGATTTTCTTACCCTCAATTACCACAGGCGAAAGATTCGGGTTCTTCTTTTTCAGTTTCGCAATTAACTTCTGTGCCTGTTCACGCTTTTTCGCAACGGGAACATACTCGCCCCAACCAAAATATGACATCAGTTACACCTCCAACTTGAACAGGTTCAGCAGTTCAGAGTTAGACATCTCCGTTACCCAATTCTCGCCCGCGCTCTCGCCGATAACATCAGTCGCTAACTTCTGCTTGCCCGCGATAATTTCGTGGATTTTGTCCTCAATCGTGCCACTTGTGACAAACTTATGCACCATTACATCTTTCGTCTGCCCAATACGGAACGCACGGTCGGTGGCTTGATTTTCGATTGCGGGATTCCACCAACGGTCGAAGTGTATGACGTGGTTCGCGCTTGTGAGGTTCAGTCCCACGCCGCCTGCTTTCAGCGACAACACCATAAACGGCACGTATTCAGAGTTAAATTTTTCGACAATCCCGCCGCGCTTTTTCGGCGTAGTCCCGCCGTGGATAACAAGCCCGTCACGCTCAAAGATAGTAGCTAAATATTTGTTTAACGGCTCACACATTTCCCTAAACTGCGTGAACACAAGCACGCTTTCGTGCTTATCGCGGATCGTTTTGCAGATTTCGACGAGTGTCTCAAACTTGCCGCTGTGTTTCGGGTCGAACGCGCCTTGACCGATAAACTGGTCTGGGTGGTTGCAGATTTGCTTGAACTTCATTATCGCCGCGAGAATTTTGCCCTTGCGCTGTATTTTGCTCATCTCATCGTCTTGGAGTAACATTTCCTGCAACTCTTTGACAAGGGCGTTATACTGCGCCACCTGCTTTTTCGTCAGCGTGGTGTAGTCGATTATCTCCATTTTGTCGGGCAGGTCGGATATGACCGACTTGTCCGTTTTAAGCCGCCGCAATATAAACGGCGACACCGCACCGCGCAGTTTCGCGTAGCCCTCAGGGTGGTCTTTAAGTTTGCCGGTGAATGCGGAGAACTCTTTTGCCGTGCCTAGCATACCCTTGTTGAGGAAGTCGAAAATGCTCCACAGGTCGCCGAGTCGGTTCTCGATTGGCGTGCCTGTCATCGCTATACGCGTTTTCGCGGGAATTTGTTTCACCGCTTTTGTGGATTTTGTACCCGCATTTTTGATAGCCTGCGCCTCGTCAAGAATAACCAAATCCCAGTCGATATTGGCAAGGTTTTCAAGCCGTGCAACCATTCCGTAAGTTGTAATAAATAAGTCGGCAGTGTTTACGCCAAACTCTTTATTCGCGCCGTGAATTACGGTAATGTTGAGGTTCGGTGCGAATTTCTCCGCCTCTTTCTGCCAGTTAACTAAAAGCGATGTCGGCACTATTAACAGCGTTTTCACCTTGTCATTACGCAGCTTGTCAAGCAGCGCGAGTATTTGCACCGTTTTCCCAAGTCCCATATCGTCAGCTAAGAGCGCGCCGAAACCTAAATCGCGGGTAAAGTTCAGC
>JAIRML010000045.1 GCA_031258665.1 Oscillospiraceae bacterium
CTTGCCACACTCTGGTCCAGCCGCCGAGCTGCCAGCCGATGTTGTTGGCAAAGCGCCCGGTCACCATGATCTTATCGCCGGGGACATCCTTCAGTGTCTCCATCACTTTGTCTTTGTTCTTGAGCAGCACCATGGACTCGCGGACGGCGCGGCGCGCCAGGGCCACGGTTTCAGGCTTCCTGATCTGTGTTTTCGCCTGGGCGGTCGCGGCGGCCAGCCGCTCGCTGCGGGTGTCGCCGGCCGCGGCCTCCACAAGCGTCGGGTTGTCAAACAGGCCAAGCTCAAACTTGACGCGCAGGATCCTGCTGACGGCGTCATCGATGCGCGATATCGGGATGACGCCGCTCTGCGTCAGCTTGACCACATCCGCAACCCAACCCGTGGTTGAGACCGCCATGTCCATGTCTCCGCCGGCGTTGACGAAGGCCGCTATCCTGACCTGTCTCTGCGTAAAGGCGGACCCGTCAAAATGCGTCGATTTCCCGTAGAAGAATTCCATGTACTCCTGGATCGCGGCCGCGGCGGACGGGCCGTAAGGGTCGCCATGCCCGGAGTTGTAGTCGCTGACCACAAACCCGGTGAACCCGAAGCCGCCTTCGGACACGGACTTCTTAATGACGTTGAGCATGGAGGTAAACTCATGCATCCGCAGGCCGTTGAAGTAGTTGTATGAAGGCATCAGGCTGCGCGTTCCGCCTTCGACCATGATCCTGTAGGCGTTGAGCATCTGCCCGACTTCCGGGTCGGCCTTCAGCTGCTCCGGCGTGAGTTCTTTCAGCGCCTTCATGTTCGTCAGCTGATCCAGAGAAAGCCTGGAGGGGTAGGCCCCGTAGCCGACGATCGGGAAGTTGGGGTTGTAATAGAATCCGTTCCCGGCGTTGGCGCCGTTGACGGTCGAGCCCTCGGTGGTAAAATGCTTCATGGTGCCGATCACCTGGCTGCCGCCGCCCAGGAACGCGTACTGGTTCTTATCGCCCGGGTCCCCGGTGTCAAGACCGTCCCACCGGTCGGGCGCGCCGCCGCGGAAGCCCTGATCATAATAATTGCCGAAGATTCCGTTTCTTTCGTAATCGTGCCCCCAGCCCTCATGGTAGCGGCCCCAGCGCGGGTTTTGCCCCATGACAATGGCCGGCGAAAAGCTGGCGTAAAGCTCCAGGGCGCGCATTTCGGAGGCGACGGCCCTTCCTATCTCCTCCATGAGCTCCGGGCTTCCCGACGCCGCGCCTGAGGCGTGGGGGAAAATCGTGGTGCCGGGCGCGTGGGCCGTGCCGTGGACAGCGTCGATTTCATAGAGGATCGGGATGCCGAGCGGCGTCTCGTCCATCGCGGTCTGCCACTGGTCATAGGAATCAAGCCACCCCGACACGGTGTTACCCATGCCGTCTCCGCCGTTCGCCGCGGAGAGCCCAAAGGTGCTGTTGGGGACAGAGCCGCCCCCCGACAGCACCGAGCCTATATAAAACGCCTTGGCATTCGTGTTGGTGGGGCGCTCAAGCTGCATCATCTGGCCCGCTTTTTCCGTGAGGGTCATCTGATCGAGCAAGGCCTTGATACGGACTTCGATGGGTTTGCTTTTGTCCATGTAAACGGATTTGTCAACCACGCGGCCCTCGGCCGTGGGGCTGGTGTGATTGATGCCCTCTTGCTCGGGATATGTCTCGGCCAAAACTGTTACCGGCGACAGAAACACCGCCATAGACAGAACGATCATCACGACCATCGTCAGGGAAAGCGGCCTGCGGAAATACTTTTTCATACCCTTTAACCTCCCAAAATAACACAACATTCCATCTGTGAATCCGCGCATTACTCCTTCACAACCGGGAAAATGGGCACATGGCCGCTGTCCCAGCAGAACACGGCGCGGCTGAATGCGCCGGCCGGATACGCCGCCAGATCGGCGTCAAATGTCAGGGTAAAGGCCGTGTTGGCGTCGACTTCGACCGGCTTCCGTTCCACGTAAGCAAGGCTGCCGTCACTGTTGTACACCGCCAGTATGGCGGAACCTTCCAGTGCGTCGTCTGCGTTGTTGGCTACCAAAGCAAAGGCGGAGTCACCGAAAACGGCGTCGAGTATAAAATTCCATCGGAACGTATGCGCGTAAACCGCCGACGCCAGGCCGCCTTCTGATGCCGCCACGGTCAGTTGGCGCGCAATGGGGTTGACCCCTTCCACCAGAGCCGGCATGACGATCCTGCCATCGGCGCTCAATCGCGCCCATCCGGTCGTGTTGACATATGTCCCCACAAACGCCCCGCCAATTTGCAGACCGGGGAGGTAAGAACCAACCGGGTTGTCCGGCTCGCCGGCATAGTACGCGTCGACGGTGTCGGCGTCAAACGCGTAATAATACTCGGCCCCGGCCAATTGGTTCGCAATGTAGACGTCGGGCATGGGCATTTTATTGACCAACGTGACCCCGGTGAGCGGCGCATCCGCCCCATAGAACGACGCAACATGCGCGCCGTTCGTGAGGGACCCGTCGAAATAGGACCCGATCGGGTTGCCTGTTACACCCGCGTAATAGACGTCCACAGAGAGCCCGGCCCCGTACGCGGTGACGACGAGGGCCGACAGGCAGAGCGAGACCGCCAGCGCCGCGGCGGCAAAGCGGCCCGCCCCCCTTACGGAGAACTTGGATGTTTCCAAAAACATGTGGATATCGCCTCCTGTGTGTAAAATTCGGTGCGGTGCCAATCGCGCAATCAGTGTCTGCTTGGATGCCTTTCATGCTGATATACCCCCATGCGTATCAAAATCATCCCCTTCCCTCGTGAGACAACACATGGCCCCGACCGCGGTTCGCTGTGCCCGCGGCGGGCAGGAACCCCGGGGCAAGACCGTCTGCACAAACAGTCCCGCCGGCGGCCGCCTTCACTGCACACAAAAGCGGCCGCCCTTCTCCGGGCAGTCTCCCGCCGGCCCGCGCAACCCTCTGGGCCGCAGCGCCTCCGGCGTTTCTGTATGGTCTGCTATGTTATACCTTTTTTAAGGAGGCTGTTTTTTGACATTTTCCCCGTTTCGTCCGGTTGAAATGGACAAAAAATATTGTGTTTGACCCTTGATTTTGCAAAATACGTGTAGTATAATGGACGTGCCAGTGTCTGTGGCACACTTTTGAAAAGGTATACCTTTTCAAAATGATCAAAAACCGCTGTTTTCTCCCACAAAACGGCGTTTTTTATTTTTGCGGCCGCGAGGGATAACGCGCGTCAACGGCCGACGGCACAAGTATGCCATATGTTTGCAGTTCTGTCAACATCTTTTTGTGCTTTCTCCCGAGTTCATCGGTCGAAAAACACAAGACTGTCAAAAAAAGTGCCGCCAAATCTTGCGATTTGGCGGCACTTTTGGCACGCCCGGAGGAATTCGAATCCCCGACCTACCGCTTAGGAGGCGGTCGCTCTATCCTGCTGAGCTACGGGCGCTCATGGGCTGGCGCCGGGCGCTGTGCCCGGCGGGGTATTGCCTTTTCTCCGGCGCCGGCGTCATGGTGTCTCCGCTCCTTTGGGGCGGGTGAGCGTCACCGAGACAACCTCGGGGCGGTTGAAGAGACGGAGCGGCCAGCGGCCCACCCCGGCCAAACCTCGGCTTGTCACCATGGCTGTCGCGCCCTCCCACGTGACACCGGAGGTGTGCCGCGGAAACAGCACACGCCCGGGGCCGATGAGACCGTCTGTGAACGGGAGACGGATGAGCCCGCCGTGGGCGTGCCCGGCAAATACCACGTCGACGCGCTGGGAGACATACTCTGAGAACCGGTCGTACCGGTGGCTGAGCAACACCAAAAATGGGTCTCCGCCCCGCCGCGCCAACGCCGTGAGTTCCGACAGCGACAGCTTTGTGCGCGGGCCGTTCTGGTCCATGAGGCCGGCCAGGCAGATCTGCTCGCCGCCCCGCGAGAGGAAGACATAGTCGTTGTCCAGGTAGACAACGCCGGTCTCCCGCAGCACGGCGCGCAATGGATCCACAACGCGGCCGGCCCACTCGTGGTTGCCGGTCACATAGTAGACCGGGGCCACCGCCATGAGACCCCGGCAGAGCGCCTCCATGCGCGGCAACTCCCCCAGGCGCTGGACGAAATCCCCCGTCAGCACAATGATATCCGGCGCCTGGCGCCGCGTCATCTCGATGAGGTCTCGGTTTCCAGGCCCGAACTCGGCGGCGTGCCAGTCGGAGAGATGGACGATCCGAAACCCGTCGAAGGCCGCGGGCAGACGCGCGTGCGCCAGCGTGTATACGCCAAGCTCCAGCGCGGTGTTGCTGACGACCAAGTCGACGGCCAGAGCGGCCACAACAAAAAGCAACAAAATCGGCGCCCGGCGCACACGCCCGCGGCGGCGGCGGCGGCGCGGCGATAAAAAATGAGAATTTGGGCTGCGGGCCGCGGGGGCGGCCCACGTCAGGCGTCTTCTCATTTTTTGTTCCGGATGAAGATCAGTTTTCCATTATTTTCCAGTACATTGTCCCGAAAATCCATTTCGATGCTCTCGATGGCGTCGATGAGCAGGGTCAATTTTTTATATCCATAGTTGCGCGCGTCGAAATCCGGCTGTTTTTTGCTGATCAGGTTACCCACCCCGCCGAGGTAGGCCCAGCCGTCGTCGTCGGCCACATCGTCGATGGCGGTGCTGATCAGATCGACGATCTCCTCCGGGATCTGGTTGGCCGGGGGCGCCTTCGCCGCCGCCTTGGGCGTCTTCGCGGGCTTCGGCTGGCTTTCCGGCTCTGCCGGAGGCAGCGCCTCTTTGGCCTTGGCCTTGGCCTTTTTCTTCTCGCCCCCGATGATCTCGATGTACAGGAACTTGTCGCAGGCCACAATGAAGGGGTTGGGCGTCTTTTTTTCGCCAAATCCGAATACCTTCATGCCGGCCTCCCGCAGACGGGTGGCGAGCCGGGTGAAATCGGAGTCGGAGGAGACGATGCAAAACCCATCCACCCGCCCGGAGTACAAAATGTCCATGGCGTCGATGATCATGGCGGAGTCCGTGGCGTTTTTCCCCGTCGTATAGCCATACTGCTGGATGGGCGTGATGGCGGTTTCAAGCAAGGGTTTCTTCCACCCCGTCAGATTGGGAGATGTCCAGTCGCCGTAAATGCGCTTGACCGTCGGCGTGCCATATACGGCGATCTCCTCCATGATCTCCTTGAGTTGGCGGCGCGGCGCGTTGTCGGCGTCGATCAGCACCGCCAGCCTCAACTCGTCCTGTTTTTGCATATTCATGGCCATTCCTTTCGCGCTGTACATCCGGGCGCCTTTTAAAAATCTCTCGGCGCCTCATCCGGCAGAAGTTTTCAGAGGTGCCCGTCCGTCCTGCGGCATGCAACTCTCTCTCTTATTGTACACCCTCTTGTCAACAGGCGGCGCGGGGCGGCGCTCATCGCCTTGCGCACGGTGTCCGTGCTGGAAAAATGGCATCTTGTGCGGGATTTTTCTCACAGGCCCATCTTGACCCGCCTCCCCAGCGGGGGTACAATAAGAAGGATCATGGGCGGGGAGCCGCACAAAAGACGGAGGTTATGGCAATGGCGGTAAAATTCATCTTTGTGACAGGCGGCGTGGTGTCCGGCCTGGGGAAAGGCATCACGGCGGCTTCGCTGGGGCGGCTTCTCAAGGCCAGGGGTCTTCGCGTGACGCTGCAAAAATTTGACCCCTATCTCAATGTGGACCCGGGCACGATGAGCCCCTACCAGCACGGCGAGGTCTTCGTCACCGACGACGGCGCCGAGACCGACTTGGATGTGGGCCATTACGAGCGCTTCATCGACGAAAGTCTCAGCGTAAATTCCAATGTCACGGCCGGCAAGGTCTATTGGTCCGTGCTCTCACGCGAGCGCTCGGGCGACTTTTTGGGGGGCACCGTACAGGTGATCCCGCACATCACAAACGAGATCAAAGACCGCATCTACCGCGTGGGCCGAGACGGCACGGATGTGGTGATCACCGAGATCGGCGGCACGGTGGGCGACATTGAGTCCCAACCCTTTTTAGAGGCCATCCGCCAGGTGTCGGTGGATGTGGGCAAGGAGAACGTACTCTATGTCCACGTGTCGCTCATCGTCCACCTGCCCGGCTCCCACGAGGCGAAGTCCAAACCCACCCAGCACTCGGTAAAGGAACTGCTGAGCCTCGGCATCCAGCCGGACATCATCGTCTGCCGCACAGAACACCCGCTGAGCCGCGACATCCGCAGCAAGATCGCACTGTTTTGCAACGTGCCGGCCGAGTGCGTGATCGAAAATCGAAACGCCGACTCGCTCTACCAAGTTCCGCTGATGTTGAAAGACGAGGGTTTCGACGCGATGGCCTGCCGCCGGCTGGGTCTGCCGCCGGTCACCCCCGACCTCACACAGTGGCAGGAAACCGTGAACCGGCTCTCCTGCTGCCAGCGCACGGTGACGATCGGCCTCATCGGCAAATATGTGGCGCTGCGCGACGCCTACCTCAGCGTGGCCGAGGCACTGGGGCACGCCGGCATCGAAAACGGCGTGTGCGTGGACATCCGCTGGATCAACTCGGAGGAGATCGCGCCGCAAAACGCCGACGACCTGCTCGCCGGGCTGGACGGCATCCTCGTCCCCGGCGGTTTCGGCGACCGCGGCATCGACGGCAAGATCCTCGCCGCGGGCTACGCCCGCGTCCGGGGCATCCCCTATCTCGGCATCTGCCTCGGGATGCAGATGGCGGTCGTCGAGTTCGCCCGCTCCGTCTGCGCCCTGGCCCGGGCGCACTCGACGGAACTTGACCCGGAGACACCGCACCCGGTCATCTATCTCATGCCGGAGCAGCAGCACATTGTCAAAAAGGGCGGCACCATGCGCCTCGGGCTGTACACCTGTCAGCTGGAACCCGGCACACGCGTCAGCGCGTGTTACGGGAACATCGAGACCGTAAACGAGCGCCACCGCCACCGCTACGAATTTAACAACGAATACCGCGACATTGTGGAGCAGCACGGGATGAAGCTCTCCGGCCTCTCCCCCGACCGTTTTCTTGTCGAAACCATCGAGCTGCCGGGTCACCCTTGGTTTGTGGGCGTGCAATTCCACCCGGAATTTCGTTCCCGCCCCGGCCGGCCCCACCCGCTGTTTTTCCGATTCATTGAGGCGTCCAAGAAGCGCTCTCTGGGCAGTCACGACTTAGGAACTGTGCCACAATAACTTGCACATCCCTTCGTCAGCCGCGCTCCACGTCCGACACGACAAAATCCCGCACTCTCTCGCGAAACGCCAGACCCTCTTCCTCGGTGCCGTGGACCTCGACGAGGATGGGCTTTGCCAGCTCGACGCTGAACAGGCCCATGATGGATTTTGCGTCGATGATGTAACGCCCAGACAAGATATCGATGTCAACAGGCTGCTCACACGCCGCCGTTACAAAGGCCTTCACATCGTTGATGGAGGACAGCAATACATGAAAATAATACTTCAAAATATCCACTCCTTTTCTGTCGCGTCTGCTTTTGCCGCCTCTGTCTTCGGAACGCCAAGCAGGGTAC
>JAIRML010000080.1 GCA_031258665.1 Oscillospiraceae bacterium
GCATCACGCTGGCCACGGACGCTTACGGCCCCGTTGCCGACAACGCCGGCGGCATCGCCGAGATGACGCACATGGACCCGAAGGTCCGCCGCCGCACCGACGCGCTCGACTCGCTGGGCAACACCACCGCCGCGACCGGCAAGGGCTTTGCCATCGGCTCGGCGGCGCTCACGGCGCTGGCGCTCATCGCCGCGTTTATCGACGAGGTGCACATCATCGACCCCACGTTCCAGTTCAATTTAAGCATCACCAATCCGCCGGTACTGATCGGCCTCTTCATCGGCAGCATGCTGCCCTTCCTCTTTTCCTCGATGACGATGAAGGCGGTGGGCCGCGCGGCGCAGAGCATTGTCGTCGAAGTGCGCCGCCAGTTCAAAGAGATCAAAGGCCTGATGGAGGGCAAGGCGGAGCCCGATTACGCCCGCTGCGTGGACATCTGCACCCGCGGCGCGCAGCGTGAGATGATCGCCCCCGCGCTCTCCGCCATTGCCGCCCCCATCATCACCGGCCTGCTCCTCGGCGTGGACGCCATCGCCGGCCTGCTGGCCGGCCTCACGGTCACCGGTTTTGTGCTGGCCGTCATGATGGCAAACTCCGGCGGCGCGTGGGACAACGCGAAAAAGTACATCGAGAGCGGTCAGCACGGCGGCAAAGGCAGCGACGCCCACAAAGCCGCCGTCGTCGGCGACACCGTCGGCGACCCCTTCAAAGACACCTCCGGCCCCTCGATCAACATCCTCATCAAGCTCGTCTCCATGGTCTCCATCGTCTTTGCCAGCTTCCTGATGGCCAACGCCATCCTGCCAAAGCTGTTTTAGTCTTCGCGACAAATGGGGACCCGGCCGTAAGCTGGGTCCCCATTTGTCGCGAAGACTAGGGTCGTTCCGCGTTCCCGAAAAACGTCTGTTTTTCGGGAATAGGTTAAATCCGCGGATTGCGGAATTCATTTCCGCAATCCGCACCCCGCGAGGCGCCTCAGCGCCTCGATCCAACCCTCGTGTTGTTGAAAAACCTTTGGTTTTTCAACAGGCCAAGGCTTTCAGGATGCCCTCGATTCTGGCGATCAGATCCGCCTTGTCACCGGCGCCTCGGCGGAGGGAGCGGCGCCAGTTTTCCAGCATATGCATCGTGTTCCGGTCCCCCAAAAAGAAGGCGGAGACCACGCCGGACGCGGCGGGGGCCAGCAGGGCGCCGGCGTCGCGTTTGAAGGCGACCTTCCAACTGTCCGACAGGGCGTCCGACGTGAGGACGTGCAGGTTGTCATACCAGCGCAGCACCGTGAGCGCGTTGCCCAGGTAGCGGACCAGTTCCTCCCCCTCGAGCACCGCCAGCTTCGGCGCGCTGCCCAACTCCCGGCCGTCCAGCTCCAGCCGCTTCTCCCGCTCCAGCGTCCGCAAAAATGACTCCGCCCACATCTCGATCCACAGCGACGAGGCCACGCGCACTTCAAAATTCTCCCGGCGGCCGGCCAGCAGCCGGAGCGCCGCCGCCGCCGCGCCGCTGGACGGCAGCCGCCGCACCACCGGGGGCCAGAGCGCCTCGGGCAGCCAGAGCGTGCCGGGGAAGACGGCCGCGAAGACATAGTCGCCCGGCTTGTTTTCCAGCTCCACCAGTGCCCGCATGTACGAGAGCGGCTCCGCGGCGGGGCAGGCGTGCGCCAGCGCCCGCATGTGCGGCTCGTAGAGACGAAGCATCGTCTCATACATCAGGACATCGGCCGCGTCGCGGTACAGCGCCGTCGGCACCGACCCGCGCTGCCTCCCGCCGCCGTAAGAGACCATGGCGGCGAGACCGGGCGCGACGCAGAGCGTGAGGCTCTCCCAGCCGACCGGCGGCTCGGCGGCGCAAAGCGAAAAAAATCGCCCGGTGGCGTAGAGCGGCAGATGCCGGGTCAACAGGGAGAGCAGCGCCGCCGGCGAGACGGGCGCGGGGTGAACCATGCGGACATGGCAGCCCTGGAGCGTCAGCGCCTCCAGACACTGAA
This sequence comes from Oscillospiraceae bacterium, assembly GCA_031258665.1. Classification (GTDB taxonomy): domain Bacteria; phylum Bacillota; class Clostridia; order Oscillospirales; family UBA929; genus JAIRTA01. The sequence goes on from JAIRML010000080.1 coordinate 1,985, forward strand.
ACCAGAGCTTAGAAAACGGGGAATCCTCCGAGAGCCACTGCGCGTCCGACGGGACCAAAATATGCACGTCGGCCGGCCGGCCGCTTGCGAGTACGGCGCGGAAGAAGTTGACGGCCGCCTGCCGTCGGCCGCCCAGGCCGTGGTAGAGCTCGTGTTCTTGCCGGCGGCCCGAATTTTCCAAATTTTTCCATTCCTCCGGCCGGCGACCGGGAGGGCGGGGCCGGCCGGGCGGCGGCGCCACGCCCCCGCACACACGGTCCATCAGGCTTTCCAGCGACAGGATCGGCGGCAAAGCCTCGGCCGAGCCGCCGGGCGACGCCGGCGCGCCCTGCCGCAGATATCTCTCAAGCGCCGGCAAAAAATCCTCCTCGCCGCCGGCTCTGATCAACTGCGTCAGCAGAACTTTGTCGTGCCCCCTGAGCGGCGCGCCCGCCAAAAAATGCGCGAGGTCGCCGTAAACCCCGCCGCCCGAGGTCGGCGCGCGCTCCCCGCTCTTCCAGCGTGACACCAGGGACGGGTCGACGCCGATGCCGCGCGCCAGCGTGACATTGGACATCCGATACACATCCAGCAGCGTCGACAGTCTCTCCGCAAACACCCCGCACCCCTCCTCGGCCCGCACGCGTGATCCGAAGTAGGGGCGAGTAATGATTCCCCCCCTACCACGAAAAATTCTTGTCTTTTGCTGCCGCTTCGCGGCAACAAAAGACTACCACAGGCACCCGGGACCTGTCAACCGAGCCGCCGATCTCCGGCGGCCGGGGGCCATGCGCCGGGGGGCCGGGCGCGTGCCCGGCCCCCCGGCGGCGGCGGCCCGGAGAGCCGCCGCGTCATGCCTCGTCAAACATCTCCCTGCCGACGCCGCACGTGGGGCAGACATAGT
>JAIRML010000091.1 GCA_031258665.1 Oscillospiraceae bacterium
TGCAGCGCGCGCGCCACATTGACGCTCCCGTGCCCGCCGCTGCACTTGGGGGTATAACTGGGGGCAAAGCGCATGTAGCGCCCCCGGTCCGTGATCTGCGTGCGGGGCGTGATCACACCCGTCTCCAGCGCCGCGATGGACACCGCCATCTTAAACGTGGAACCCGGTTCGTAGGCGCCGGCCAGCGCCCGATTGACCATCGGCCGCATCGGGTCCTCCTGCAGCGCGGCGTAGTCGCCCAGAAAATTCGCGAGCCGGAAAGTCGGGTAGGACGCCATGGCCAGCACCTCGCCGGTGGCCACGTCGATGACCACGGCGGCGCCGCCGCCAGCCAGCTCCTCCTCGGCCAACCCTTCCCCTTCGCCCCGCTCGCGCAGCACCTCAATGCCGGACGCCAGGGCGTATTCCACCTGCTCCTGGAACCGGATGTCGATCGTGAGCATGCAGTTTTTCCCCGGCTCCGGCGGCTGGGCACTGATGATGTTTGTCACCTTGCCAGAGGCGGTGGTCTCCTCCTCCCGCTTCCCGTCCGTGCCCCGCAGCCAGCTCTCCAGCGCGCGTTCCAGGCCATCCAGCCCCACAATCTCATCGGCGGCGTACCCGCGCGCCTCGTAGTCGTCGAACTCTTTCTTCGGGATCTGGCCCACCCGCCCCAAAAGGTGCGCGGCAAATTCCGTGCGATATTCCCGGATGGGGACGGTGTCGATCGTAACGCCGGAGAGCCCCTGTTCACGGATCTTCCCCACGAGGGTGATGTCCACGTCATCCGCAAAGCGATAGGGCGCGATGTATCGGTACGGCTCCACGCCGAACAGCGCCCGCAAATCGAGCTCATAGCGGATGCCCGCGATGCACAGCGCCTCGGCGTCGGAGAAGCGGTCGTCCACCGCATACTCCTCCCGCATGCGCGCCATCAGGGCCTCGGCATCCGGCGACCCCCAGTCCTTGCGCCGGAGAAACTCCTCGAGCTGGTCGCTGTCCTGCTCCGCCATGCCGGCACGGTAGGCAAAGGGGGGGCCCACGACCGGAAAGGTGTCGGTGTACGCCGCCTGCGCCTCGTCCATCAGCTTCACCAGCCGGTCCAATGTCCCGGCGGGGTCGGCCGACTGAGTGAGCCGGTTGAGGTCGATGCGCACGGAATAACTCAGCCGATTGACCACCAGCGGGCGCCCGTAGCGGTCGAGGATCTCCCCGCGGGCCGCCGGCAACGCCACCGTCCGGCGGAGCCGGCGCTCCGCCTCGCGCAGGTTGTCGTCCCCATGTGTGATCTGCAAGTTGTACAACCGGGCCGTGGCGCCCAGCAAAAATACGCCGAGCAGCAGGATGAGAAGCGCGATGCGGAAGAAAAACTTGGCTCTTTTCATGACGTTTCTCCTGTCAATTCATTGCCGAACCGGCGGGCAACGGCCCGCAGCGACACATACACCGCGGGCACACACAGCGCCGTGAGCGCGATCTCCGGCGCGGCCACGAGGACCAGGTTGTGCAGGGCCGCCCGACCCGGGATGAGGTAGAGGACTACAAAAAACACCACGTCGAAAGCGGCCAGCGCCACAAGGGAACAGAGAAAGCCCGTGAGGAAATTCTTGCGAAAGAGCTTTTCCGTCACATGGCCGATCCCCGCGCCGAGGAGCAGAAACAAAACCGCGTGCACAGCGGGGACGGGCGGGATGACGGCGTCGCACCACAGCCCGATGAAAAATCCGTACACGGCGCCCGCCGTCCGGCCCTCCGACATCGCCACAACCGCGACCACCGTGGGGAGGATGTTGGGGCTCACGCCCCACACGCGCACGCGCGCCAACACACCCGTCTGCAGGAGCAAAAAGGCCAGGAAGACCAGCGAATATACGATCCATTTGACGATGCCCCGATACCGCAACCACGCCACCCCCGGCCGGCCCCGCCGCGCGGGGCGTCACTCCGAAATGTCAAAGCTCTTGATCACAAACACCTGCTTGAGCTCCTCCAGCTCGACGGACGGGCGGATGACCGCGTAGGCCGAGATGCCTGTCTCGTCCACGTACAGGTTGGTCACTCTCCCCACGACGATGTCGCGCGGGTACTTGCCGCCGATGCCGGAGGTGAGCACGACATCCCCATTTTTCACATCCACGTCCTTCGCCAAGTACGACATACGCAAAAACCCCTGCCGCATGAGATCAAAATTTCCCTCCACCACCGCCGACAGGCCCGTGCGGAAGACGAACGCGCCGGCCTCCATGTCGGTGTCGATGAGGGTGGTCACCGTCGACCAGGTCGTGCCCGCCTCGTTGATCACCCCGACGAGGTACCCGGCCTCGCTGATGACGCACTGCCCCGGGGCGATGCCATTGGCGGAGCCCCGGCTGAGCGTGAGCGTGGACGCCCAGTTTGACGCGTCCCGCTCGGTGATCGTGGCGGACTCAAACACGAAGTCCCGCCGCCGCTCGGAGAGCCCCAACAACTGGCGCAGCCGCTCGTTTTCGTCGTTCGACGCCTCCGACAACCGGGCCGCCGCCTCCATCTCGGCAATCTGGATCTTCAGCCGTTCATTTTCCTCTTTCAGCGCGTCGTGCTCGTACATATAGCCATAGAGAGAGGCAATGGAGTCCGACAGCCCGGCGATCCCCGACTGCAGCGGCTGGAACACCGTGCCCAGCAGATTCGACACCGGCGAGGCGTACCCGCCGGTGAGCGAGGAGACGACGGCCAGCACAAACGCCAGCAGCACCGCCGCCGCCGCCGCCAGCAAACCCTTGTGCTTCAACAAAAAACGCACGCTATCCGTCACCTCTCAGCAGTGAGACGCCAAATTCGGCCAGCATGGCCCCCAGCCGGCACAGCGGCAGGCCCATGACATTGTAAAAGTCCCCATACACGCGCGCCACAATCAGCGCGCCGCGCCCCTGGATCCCGTACGCGCCGGCCTTGTCCATCGGCTCGCCGGAGTCCACATAGGCGGCGATCTCCTCTGCCGTCAGCGGCCGAAAAACAACCTCCGTCCGCTCGTACGCCGTGCGCGCAAGCGCGCCGCGCCGCACGGTGACGCCGGTGTACACCTCGTGCGCGCGCCCGGACAGCCGGGTGAGCATCTCCGCCGCCTCGGCGCCGCCGCGCGGCTTGCCCAGCAGCCGACCGTCCAGACAGACCAGCGTGTCGGCCGCAATGATCACATCGCCCGCCTCGTACCGGCCCGCCACGGCGTCGGCCTTGGCCCGCGAGAGACGGCGCACGGTCTCCTCCGGCGCGGCGCCCTCCGGCGTCGTCTCGTCGCAGTGGGGCTCGCAGGTGAGAAAATCGGTCAGCCCCGTCTGCGCAAGCAGCATCCGCCGGCGCGGCGAGGCTGAGGCAAGTATGATCTTCATGTTATTTTTTCCCAAAACGGCGGTAGAGTAACCCGGCGGCGCCCATACAGAGGATCACGCTGACCGAAAGGTGAAGCGTCAGGCCGAACTTCAGGCGCAGCACCACGAGTTCCAGTACCAACGGGCTCTCCGGCGAAACGCCGAAATCCCGCCCAAAACTCAGCCACCGCAGGGCGGGCAGTGAACGGGTCATCTCGCCGACCAGCAGCCCGATCACCGCGCCGGCCATCAAAAAAAGCGCCAGCAGCCATGTGCGCCCCCTCATAAAGCCTGTTTCCGCCTGTGTACCCGGACGGCGGCCGCGGCGATATCCACGGCGTTCAGGCGGAACCGGCCCCGCAGGTAGTCCTCCGGACCCACCTCACCGAATTGATCCTGCACCCCCACGCGCTCCACCGGCACGGGCACGGTCTCCCCCAGCGCCTCGCACACGGCGCTGCCCAGCCCGCCCACCACGTTGTGGTTCTCACAGGTCACCACGGCGCCCGTCTCTCGCGCGCAGCGCTCAAGCAGCGCGCGGTCGATCGGTTTCCAGGTAAAGAGGTTGACGACGCGCGCCTCCACGCCCAGGGCGGCCAACTCCTCCGCCGCCTTCATCGCTTCCGCCACCAAGATGCCCGACGCCACCAGCGTCACGTCCTGTCCGCCGCGCAGCGTTTCTCCGCGGCCGATCGAAAACTCCGAACCCTCGCCAAACACCGACACCGCGTTCTTTCGCATCAGCCGGATGTAATATACCCCCCGACTCTCCGCCAGCTGCGGCAGCAGCGCGCGCAGCTGCACCGAGTCGGTCGGTTCGAGCAGCGTGATCTCGGGGATCGCGCGCAGCACCGCCATGTCCTCAAGCGGCATGTGCGTGCCCCCGTTGTACGCCGCCGTCACCCCGGGGTCTGTGCCCACGATCCGCACATTCAGCCGCGCGTACGACGCCGAGATAAAGATTTGGTCACACACGCGGCGCGACGCAAAACAGGCGAACGAATGCGCAAACGGGATCTTCCCCGTCGCCGACAGCCCGGCCGCCACACCCACCATGTTCGCCTCCGCGATCCCGCAGTTCACAAACCGGTCCGGGTAGGCCTTGGCAAACGGCTTCATCCCCGACGAGCTCATGAGGTCCGCGTCCAGCGCCACGATGCGTCTGTCCTCCGCCGCCAACGCCATCAGCGTGTCACAGTAGACCTCCCGCATCATCTTCGGTTCCTTTTCCCGCGCCGTCTTCACAATCACGCTCACGCCCGCGCACCCCCTTTCACAGCCGCCTCCGCGGCCTCCAGCACAGCCCGGGCACCCGCCAGCGCCCCGTCCATCTCCTCTTTTGTAAACTGGACATGATGGTTGAATTCGCGCCCCTCCACAAACGGGCACCCCTTGCCCTTCACGGTCTTCAGCACGATCATGGAGGGCGCGCCCTCCCGCGCCGGCGCGCGCGCCACCGCCTCGGCCAGCGCCCCCACATCGTGCCCGTCCACCGTCTGCGCATACCACCCGAAGGCCGCAAATTTGGCCGCAATGTCCCCCGTGTCGAGCACATTCTTCACATAGCCGTCGAGCTGCTGGCCGTTGTTGTCGCAAAACGCGATCAGGTTGTCCAGCTTGTAGTGCGGCGCGAACAGCGCGCCTTCCCACACCTGCCCCTCGTCGCATTCTCCGTCTCCCAAGATCAAAAACGTCCGCGCGCCCGCGCCGTCCATCCGCTGCCCCAGCGCCAGCCCGCATGCCGTCGACATGCCCTGCCCCAGCGACCCCGTCGTCATGTCGATCCCCGGCGTCTTCAAGCGGTCGCAGTGCGAAGGCAGACGCGTCCCCGGCTTGTTCAGCGTCAGCAGCTCCTCCCGCGGGAAATAGCCCTTCAGGGCCAGCGTCGCGTACACCGCCGGCCCCGCGTGCCCCTTCGACACCACGAGCCGGTCGCGCTCCGCCCACGCCGGCCGCGCCGGGTCCACGCGCATCGCGCCCCCATAGAGCACGGCCAGTGTCTCCACCAGACTCATCGCCCCGCCGACGTGCCCAAACCCCAGCGCCGCGAATTCCTCCAGCGCCGCCACCCGGATCTGTTCCGCCCACAATCGCAGTTCTTCTTTCTTGCCCAAAGCCGACCCTCCCTCTGTTTGCTTGTCTGTTTGTTTATCTGCTTGTCTGTCTCCTGTTGCTGCATCGCCCCCATCTCACGCGCTCAATAGGCCGTCTTGCCGCGGACGCAATCGGCCAGCGCCTCGATGGGGATCCGCTCCTGCGCCATGGTGTCGCGGTCCCGGACCGTGACGCGGCGGTCCTCCTGGGATTCGAAGTCGTAGGTGACGCACAGCGGCGTGCCGATCTCGTCTTGCCGGCGGTAGCGCTTGCCAATGGAGCCGGCGTCGTCGAAGTCCACCATGCAGGTCTTTGCCAGCGCCTCATACAGCGGGCGGGCCCCATCCGTCAGCTTCCGCGACAGCGGCAGCACGGCGGCTTTAAAGGGGGACAGCGCCGGGTGGAGGCGCAGCACGGTGCGCACGTCGTTCTTTGCCGCATCGACGACCTCCTCGTCGTAGGCGTCGATCAGGAAGGCCAAGGCCACGCGGTCGGCCCCCAGAGAGGGTTCGATGACGTACGGGATGTATTTTTCGTCCCGCTCCTGATCGAAATATTCCATCGACTCACCCGTGTGCGTCTGGTGTTGGGTGAGGTCGAAGTCGGTGCGGTCGGCGATGCCCCAGAGTTCGCCCCAGCCAAACGGGAACAAAAACTCAAAGTCGGTCGTGGCGGCCGAATAGTGCGACAGCTCGGCCTGTTCGTGGTCGCGCAGGCGCAGATTTTCCTCTTTCAGCCCGAGCTCCAGCAGCCACCGCCGGCAGTAGTCCTTCCAGTAGGCGAACCACGCGAGGTCCGTGCCGGGCCGGCAGAAAAACTCCAGCTCCATCTGTTCGAATTCCCGCGTGCGGAACGTGAAGTTGCCGGGCGTGATCTCGTTGCGAAACGACTTGCCGACCTGCGCCACGCCGAAGGGGATCTTCCGGCGGGCGGCGCGCTGGATGTTCTTGAACTGCACAAAGATCCCCTGCGCGGTCTCGGGGCGCAGGAAGATCTCGTTCTTGGCGTCTTCTGTCACGCCCTGAAATGTCTTGAACATCAGGTTGAAC
>JAIRML010000102.1 GCA_031258665.1 Oscillospiraceae bacterium
CTCACGGATAACGCCGGGATCTATCGTGCCGTTTTGCGGCGTGACCGCCCAAGGAGTGCCGTCTTTATGCGTCATTTCGGAGAGATACGAAGCGCTGTATTTGCCGTATTCGTCGTCAAACACGTCAGACATAGTGAGCACGCTCCTTCGGTCTTTCCTGCTTGTATTATACGCCCGCCCGCGCCGGCTGTCAACCCCGCGCATGGCGTCATATGCCCATGCCCTGCTGCCCGGATCGACATACTTGTCTGCCAGCACTTCAAAGGACGGCATTCCGAAATAATTTGCCTTACCAGTTTTTTGAGATATAGCAAAAGGGCGGTGTTCGATCTTGTTTCGTTTGGAGGTACCTGCTTCACAGGGAAAAGTCCTGTTTCCGCATCAGCGCGCGGCCGACGATCAGGGTCAGGGCGATCAGAGCCGTGTTGTAGACCAGGGAAAACAGCGGGGTAAAGCCGCTGACGGCGCGGGAGAAGAAACTGTCTATCACCTCCGTCAACGCGGGCGGAACTTCGTGCAACGGCAGCACCGTCTGCGCCGCTGGGTACAGTTTGATCCACAGATCCGCCCCCTGTGACAGCCCCGCGAGAATCTGCCCGGGCATGTAGAGGATCCACACCAGCAGAAGGGCGCGTGCCGGTCCGCACCGCAGGCCGATCACATTGGCCAACAGCAAAAAGGCGGCGTTGCCCAACCACGCGGTGGGAACCAATGTCAGCAGGAGCGCCGCGAACGTCCCCCAGTTTTGCACGGGGGCGCCGACCGCCGCCGCTCCCAGTGTCAGACCGGCCGCCAATAAGAGAGAAAATACCAGCGACCGCGCCAGAACCGCTCCCGACTGCGTAAAAAACCACCGTATCCGTCCGTAGGACCGCGTGAACAGAACCACGGCGGCCGTGTCCACGGTCCGCGGCATCAGGGCCCCGAACAGAAACAACTGCGACAAAATGATCAGATTGTATGTGACTACCAACAGGAGCGACGGAAACCCATCCATATACAGTCCGCCCAGCAGACTCAAAAGCATCTGTTCCGCCGTGGCCGCCCCCACATTGAGACCTGTCAACACCAGGCACACGCTGAGCCCCGCGGCCCACAGGCACAGGAACAAAACAGCCCGCACATCGGGCCGCCGCCATCGCCGTTTCATCTGAGCCCCAACCGGACAAATAAGTCCTCCCGCAGGGCGGAGAACGCTTGGAATTCCACCTCGTTCTCCGCCAGACAGTCGTACGGCCGCACCTCGGCGTACGATGGTCCGGGCTCATCCCGCGGGGTGAGGAAAAACACGGACATAGGGTCCCGCAGAGGGAATATGCCGCAGGCGGGAAACGCCAGCAGATAGGTCCGCAGTTCCGCCTCCCGGTACCGGTACCCCTCCGGCTTTTCGTAAAATCTCAAGCAAAGGATGTACGACCGGTCCGCCTGCATCAGCATGTTCACGCCGCGGCTGCGCACATGCGGGGGCCTGTATGCGGGCGGCGAGATGAAGACAGGTTCGTATACAAATACTTTCTCACCGGGCGTGACACCCCGTCCCGCTTTCCACACCGCCGTGACCTCCACTTCCGAGAGCGCTTCGCTTTCAAACGCCTCCCGGCGCCCCGTGGGAGAGGCCTGCACAATGATGTCGGATGTCTCCCACAGCGCCTGGGCGTCGTCCGGCCCCGCACCGCCGAACAGGATCTCATCCTGTGCCGGCACTCTGTAGACGGCATACGCCGCGATGGCCTCATCGGTGGGGTCAAATACAGGAAGCGCCGCGCGGAGGCTGCGCGCGCGCACCACTCCGAAGACAATGGCCGCCAAAGTCAGGCCGATCAGAAGCGTCCGCGGTTTCAAGTCGGCGCAACCTCCTCTTCCGGCAAACAGGCGCCGTCTTTGAGACGATAGACGCCGTCATACAAGCCCCGCACGTCGTCCATCTGGTGGGTGGCCAACAGGCAGGTCACACCCCGCCGCCGCTCCTCCGTGAGAAGCGCGCGGAACCGTTCCACCGACTCCTCGTCCAGCCCATTCGTGGGTTCATCTAGGATGAGCAGTTCCGGCTTCTCCATGATCGCTTGGGCCAGGGCGAGCTTTTGCCGCATCCCCATTGAGAAGGCCCGGTATTTCCGCTTGTCCTCCGGGTCGAGCCCCACGCGAACCAGAGCGGTCCGGATGTCCTCCGGCGTCGCAACGTTCCGAATCCCGGCGATCAAGGCGAGATTGTCAAACCCGGTCAGATGTTTCCACAGACCGATGGTCTCGATGATGATCCCCATATTGGCGGGAAAGATCCTGTCCTCGCTCACGCGCTGCCCAAACACCACCACACGCCCGGCGTCGGGGCACAGCAGACCGGCGACTGCCCGGAGCAGCATGGTCTTGCCCGAGGCGTTGCGGCCGAAAAAGACATAGGTCCTCCCCCTCTCCAATGTGAAGTCTATGTCGTTGAGAACCCGTCTCCCTTTCAGTGTCTTGCTGACGTGTTCAAGGCGGATGTGATCCTTCATTCCGCATCTCTTCCTCGTATCATAAGATGGGCGGGAAAGGTTTCCCGTGCAGGCAGCAGTTTGCGCGCGTCCGATTTTTCCGCGAAACAGAAGCCAGGCGGCGGCACTGAGGCCAAGCGTTTTCAGCATCATAAACAGTCCAAATCGCAAGACCTCTCCGGTGGTATGTACGGTCAATATGCCCAGAACATCCTCGTAATAAAATGAAACATAAAACGCAAAGATGCCGGAAGACGCGAAGGCGTCGAAGGTCAGTACGGCAAACACCAGCGCATAGACCATGTGGGGCATCCGCCATTTGAGGCTGGCGGCGCAACAGACGACACCCACCTGCCAAAATCCCTGCCAGACAGACAGCAACAGGAGCAATGCCCACAAAAAGGGCAGACCGGCGCCCCGGGCAGACAGGAGAACAATGCCCCACAGGGGCAAGACAAAGACCGTGGTCTCCACCAGCAGATACACCGCCCGCCGCAGCGCCATATCGCGTTCAGAGCAAAACCGAACCCGGCAGACCGGCATGGACACATAGGGGTCATGCCGGTTGATCAGAAACAGATGGGCCGGCATCAAGATGAACTGTACGCTCAGTGTATATCGCAGCCCCATCAGCAGAGGTTCGTCGACGTTTCTTGTATCTATGACGATGAGCATCAGGTAGATAAAATAGGTACATATGACAAACAAAATCTCAAACTGTCCGATCAGCATCCTGCCCCACGCCCGCGCCTTCATGTCAAGATATCCCCGCACTTTTTGATCTTCCTATGAAGCAGCACAAAACCGGCGGCAAAGAAGAGCAGCAGTTGGAGAATGCATCCGATCGTTTTCTGCTCCGAGAAGTGGACGTTGCGAGAAAAGGCCGGAGCGGCATGAAGCACACTTTGTACAACCAATATACCGAGGCCGGAGACATTCATGAGCAGCAGATACACCAACGCCAACACGGCGGGCGCGGCCAGCGTGATGACAAGATTTTTGCGGCAGAATAAGCTCACGGCATAGGACAGCAGCCCCATGGCCGCGCCAAAGAGACCAAACAAACCCATATGCACCAGCGCGTCCAGCAGAGGCGCGTTCATATAGAGTCCCGGGAACATCACATGCAAGGTGACGCCAAATGATTCGACGCCGAGCCCCCGGCGACCGGCGTGACCCGGATAGACGCCGTTTGAGAAAATGCCGTACACCGGGAAGGGCGCCGCCAACAGCGTGAACATCTGATTGATGAGCAGCGGCAGCGCGGTGACGGCAAAGGCGGTGACCGCGACGACAAGCGCTTTGCCACAGTAGTAGTGCGCCGCTTTGCCCCTTGTGCAGTAGACGATCACGCTGTGGTTTTCACTCTCCTCATGATAAAACCAGGCGCAGGGGAAGGCGGCCAACAGGGGCGTCAAAATCAGAAAAAAGTCCCTCATGCCGCCCCAGTTCAGAATGGAGAACTCCGTAGGGGCCAGCACGGTCATCGTGGTGCTGAATTGGATGGGGAACGCTGTTTGCATGAGAAAATCGACCAACGCACACACTGTGCCGATCAGCAAGACCAGCCAAAGCTCCGACCGGGAAAGCATCTTTCGTATCTCGCATTTGACAAAAGCGCCCATGATCTCAACGTCTCCTCATAGGGCCTCCAGGTACACGATGTTCCCGGAGGCCCTTGATTGCACAGATCCAAAGATGGCATACTGATAAATCAACAGTGTGTTCTCAGCGCATCTAAGATCAGCCGAAATTGACACTTCCCTTAAGTCTTTTCCCGCCGTTGGCATTTACAAGGCTTCCGCCTGTTCTCAATCGAAGGGATGTGCCCTGTAATGGAGATGAATAATAGGAAAAGTTGCCACCGTCTCCTGGAGAAAGAAAAAATGTAGTTGAATGCAACACCCAACTTCCATTGAAATATGCATCCATCCAAAACTCCCCACCATCTCCCGCAGTAGTATCAAGCGCCATAGAGAATGTAGGGTCTGTTGTTGAAGCAGTTCTGGAGCCAGTTGCAACGGTTTTATCTCCAATAGATGGATATGTGGTATCGAAACCGGTAGATGTCGCAGATGCCAACAAGATCGAGGCAAACAATGCCACGATGGCCAAGATGCAAAGCGTACGTTTTTTCATGATTATTATAGACCTCCAAATTTTAAATTTACATAAGACCCGGCTACACATTCTTGCTGTACGCTCAAAACCTTGTAACAGTGTCTTATGTAATTTCCACGCAGATGCAACTTCCTCAAATCATCGGCATCAACCTCCAATCCAAATTCCCAGGAATAGGCAACACAAAAACGCCCCACAATCCCAAATCAGACACATTGATCTGTACGTTGACCGCAACGCTATTGTATTTGTTCCCTTGGATTTTGTCAAGCATATGTTTGTAAATTTTGTATGTTTGTAAATTTTGTATGTTCTCAGATTATCTAGTGCGATAAATATGGTGTTTTTGCTATTTCTCTGCCCTTTAATCACGCCACGCCGGGCACAGCAAAAGGGCTGGCGGCGGATGTTTTGTCCGCCGCCAGCCCTTTGGGCGCGTCTCCGCGTTTAATACATGTCCATACCGCCGCCCATGCCGCCGGGGGCGGGGGCGGGGGGCAGGGGTTCCTTCTTGTCGGCCACCAGGCTCTCGGTGGTGAGCACCATGGCCGCGATAGAGGCCGCATTCTCCAGCGCCGAGCGCGTGACCTTTGTGGGGTCGACGATGCCGAAGCTCACCATGTCGCCGTAGCTCTCGTCAAACACGTTGAACCCCCAGCCGACTTTGCCGCTCTCGCGGATCTTCTCGAGCACCACCGAGCCCTCCAGCCCGGCGTTGATCGCGATCTGCCGCAGAGGCTCCGCCAGGGCGCGCGCCACGATCTCCACGCCGGTCTTCTCGTCGCCCTGCGCGCCGGCCAGCAGCTTCTCCACGGCCGGGACAGCGTTGACAAAGATCGTGCCGCCGCCGGCCACGATGCCCTCCTCCACCGCCGCGCGGGTGGCGTTCAGCGCGTCTTCGATGCGCAGTTTCTTTTCCTTCATCTCGACCTCGGTGGCCGCGCCCACTTTCAGGACGGCCACGCCGCCCGACAGTTTGGCAAGGCGCTCCTGGAGCTTCTCGCGGTCGAAGTCGGAGGTGGTGAGATCGATCTGCGTCTTGATCTGGGCAATGCGGTTTTGGATCTCCTGCTGGGCGCCCGCGCCGCCCACGATGATGGTGTTCTCCTTTTGCACCTTGACCTGGCGGGCCTGGCCCAGCTGGTCGATCGTCGTCTCCTTCAGGTCGAGGCCCAGCTCATCGGAGATGACCTCGCCGCCGGTCAGGATCGCGATGTCGCGCAGCATGTCTTTGCGGCGGTCGCCGAAACCCGGGGCCTTGACGCAGACGCTGGTGAACACGCCGCGCAGCTTGTTGACGAGCAGGGTGGCCATGGCCTCGCCCTCCACGTCCTCCGCCACGACGACGAGTTTGCGGCCCACTTTCATGACCTGCTCGAGGAGCGGCAGGATATCCTGCACGTTGGAGATCTTCTTGTCGGTGATCAGGATGAGCGCGTCGTCGATGACGGCCTCCATCTTTTCAGTGTCCGTCACCATGTAGTGCGAGATATAACCGCGGTCAAACTGCATGCCCTCGACCACTTCGGAGGATGTCTCGGATGTCTTGGACTCCTCCACTGTGATGACGCCGTCGGAGCCGACTTTTTCCATCGCCTCGGAGATCAGCCGCCCGATGGACTCGTCGCCGGAGGAGATCGTGCCCACGCGGGCGATGTCCTCGCTGCCGCCCACCTTGTGGGAGTAGCTCAGGATGGACGCCACCGCCGCCTCGACCGCGCGGGAGATGCCGCGCTTCATGATCATCGGGTTTGCGCCGGCCGCCACGTTTTTCATGCCCTCACGGATCAGCGCCTGCGCGAGCAATGTGGCCGTCGTAGTCCCGTCGCCGGCCACGTCGTTTGTCTTGGTGGCCACTTCCTTCACGAGCTGGGCGCCCATGTTTTCAAACGCGTTGTCCAGTTCGATCTCCTTCGCGATGGTCACGCCGTCGTTTGTGATGAGCGGCGCGCCAAACTTCTTGTCGAGCACCACATTGCGGCCCTTGGGGCCCAAGGTGATCTTCACCGTGTCGGCCAACTGGTTGACTCCGCGCTCCAGCGCGTGGCGCGCTTCTTCGCCATACAGAATTTCTTTTGCCATAGTCCCGTTGATCCTCCTTAAACTTTGTTGTCTCTCGGCGTTACTCGACAATGGCCAGAATGTCGCTCTGGCGCACGATGATCCGCTCCTCGCCGTCGATCTTGATCTCGGTGCCGGAGTACTTGCTGGTGATGACCTTCTCGCCCGCCTTGACATGCATGACGATGTCCTTGCCGTCCACGTTGCCGCCCGGACCCACGGCGAGCACCTCCGCCACCTGCGGCTTTTCCTTGGCCGTGCCGGCCAGGATGATCCCGCTCTTGGTGGTCTCCTCCGATTCCAGCATCTTCAGAACGACTCTGTCGGCCAGAGGCTTCAGCTTCATAGTCTCAGTCCTCCCGATTCGTGATGGGGCGCCTCTCACAACGCCGCGCCCGGCACAGCGCCGGTCTCTCTCCGGCGGACGCTACGAGGGACCCGATTTGGATGTCGTTAGCACTCGACAGCGTCAAGTGCTAAACTACTACCTATCATATCGACTCAGTTTTGATTATGCAATCCTTGGCGGCGCGAAAAAATCGCCGTTTTCTTGCAATGCATCAATTTATATTTGATTATCTCGTTTTTACTTTTAACATCTCTTCTTTACTCTTGTTTTCTTATATTTTAAAAAATCAGGCCCCCGCGCGCCTCCCGATACGCGCCGGCGCAAAAAGGATTTGCATTTCACCCGGACAAGGTGATATACTGGTACCCAGCCATACCGTTTGGGCGCCGCCGGGCGCCAGCGCACGCGGTTTTGGCGCTGTCACGTTTAAAAAACAAGCGGCTCTGGCGCAAAAATGGAAAAAACAGGTGTTTTTCTCCCTTGCCTCTCCTCGTCGGCACGGGTTTGTTTTTGTGCCCGGCCGGGGTTGGGAGGAAACCGCCATGCGCGCGCGCCCCTATTACATTACGACCGCCATCGCGTACACGTCGCGGGTCCCGCACATCGGGAACACCTACGAGGCTGTGTTCACAGACGCCATCGCGCGGTACAAGCGAATGCGCGGCTACGACGTGTACTTCCTCACCGGCACGGACGAACACGGGCAGAAAATCCAAAAACAGGCGGAGGCCGACGGCCGTACGCCGCAGGCGCATGTCGACCACATCGCGGCCGAGGTGCGCCGCATCTGGGATCTGATGGACGTGAGCTACGACCAGTTCATCCGGACGACGGACCCGGCGCACAAGCGGGTCGTGCAGAAAGAATTCAAGCGCCTCTACGAACAGGGCGATATCTATAAGGGGGCGTACGAGGGCCTCTATTGCCTCTCCTGTGAGGCCTTTTACACCGAGACGCAGGTTTCGGACGCCAAGGGCGTCTGCCCGCAGTGCGCCGCCGCCGTCGAGCCGGCCTCCGAGGAGGCATATTTTTTCCGGCTGTCCAAATACGCCGACCGGCTGCGGGCGCACATCGACGCCCACCCCATGTTCATCCAGCCGGAGTCGCGCAAAAACGAGATGATCAAAAATTTTCTGGACCCGGGGCTGCAAGATCTGTGCGTGTCGCGCACCTCCTTCACCTGGGGCATCCCGGTGGATTTTGACCCGGGGCACATCGTCTACGTGTGGATCGACGCGCTGTCGAACTACATCACGGCACTGGGCTACGACCCGGACGGATCGTCCGAGACCTTTTTAAAGTACTGGCCGGCCGATGTACATGTCATCGGCAAGGACATTTTGCGTTTTCACACGATCTACTGGCCCATCTTGCTGATGGCACTGGACTTGCCGCTGCCCCGGCAGGTGTTTGGCCATCCGTGGCTGCTCTCCGGCGTTGACAAGATGTCAAAGTCCCTCGGCAACGTGATCTACGCCGAGGACCTTGTGAAAGAATTCGGCGTGGACGCGGTGCGTTACTATCTGCTGCGGGAGATGCCCTTCGCCGCCGACGGCGTGCTGACCCGCACCCAGCTCGTCGCGCGCATCAACGCCGACCTCGCGAACGACCTCGGCAATCTGCTCTCCCGCACGGTGGCGATGATCGAAAAATATTTTGGCGGCCGCCTGCCGGAGGGGCGCGCGGGCGCGCCGCTGGACGACGAGGTCCTGGCGCTGGCCGAAAACATCACGCGGCGCTACCGCGCGGCGATGGACGCCCTCCAGACCGCCGCGGCGCTCACCGAGCTGTGGCGCCTCATTGGGCGGGCCAACAAATACATCGACGAGACGGAGCCCTGGGTGCTGGGCCGCCGCGAGGAGGACCGGCCCCGTCTGGCCGCCGTGCTGCACACGCTGCGCACCGTACTGCTGACGCTCGCGCCCTCCCTCGACCCCATCATGCCCCGGAGCGCGCGCGCGCTCCGGGCGCAGATCGGCGCCGAGACCGGCGTTGTCCAAAAAGGGCCGGCTCTCTTCCCCCGCCTCCGGCCCGACGAGCCGCCCGCGGAGGCCGCCGGGCCCGCACCCGCGCCGGCCCACACAGAGGACCCAAAAAATCCCCCGCCCCCGCCTGGGGAGATCACGATCGACGAATTTGCCCGCACAGACATCCGGGTCGCCCTTGTGACGGCCTGTGAGCCGGTGCCGAAGTCCGACAAACTGCTCCGTCTCACGCTGGACACAGGCGCCCTCGACGGCGGGCAGCCGCGGCAGGTCGTGAGCGGCATCGCGCGGTGGTACGCCCCCGCCGACCTGGTCGGCCGCCGCGTACTGCTGGTGGCCAACCTAAAGCCCGTCAAACTGCGCGGCGTCCTCAGCCAGGGCATGATTCTCTGCGGAGAAAACGACGACGAAGTGTTTGTACTGTCCGCGCCCGACGGCCTGGCCCCCGGCGCCAAAGTGCGCTGACCGCCGGAAATTTGATTTTACTGCAAAAATATATTGTGTCATTACCAAAGCAATGACACAATATTCAGTATATCCAATTCGTTCCTCAGCTTTTTTGCAGTGGAATCAATTTTATAAGGGCGACCAAAGGAGGTTTTTCGTGTCTTCTCTGCCTTTCTATGACGCCCGTGACAGGGCCTACAAAGACCCCTTCGGCGCGGTGACCGCCGGGACAGACGTCTCCCTCTCCATCCGCGTACCCCGCGCGCAGGCCGTTTCCCACGCGTTCCTGTGCGTCTCTTTTGAGTTCGACCGGGAAAAAACAGAGGTCCGGATGGACTGGTGCGGGCTCGACAGAGACGAGGACATCTACCGCGTCGCGCTGCGGACCGAGGGGCGGCTGGGCCCCGTGTGGTACCACTTTCGCGTGGAGCGCTTCGACCGCCCCGACCTCTACATCGGCGCGAACCCTGAGGCAATGGACGGCAAAGGCGTATCCTCAGAGGAGATTTTGCCCCCGTTTCAACTCACTGTATATGAAGAAACCCTCTCTGTGCCCGACTGGTACGGGCGCGGGATCACCTACCACATCTTCCCCGACCGTTTCCGCCGCACCGCCGTCCCCGACCCCGACGGGCTTGTGGGCCAGCGCACGGTGCACGAGAACTGGGACGACACGCCGGATTTCAGACCCGATGCGCACGGCGAGATCCACAACCGGGATTTCTTCGGCGGCTCGCTGGCGGGCGTGCGGGAGAAACTTCCCTACCTTGCCTCCCTCGGCGTCACGACGCTGTATTTCAGCCCGATCTTTGAG
>JAIRML010000178.1 GCA_031258665.1 Oscillospiraceae bacterium
CCGGGTGCTCGGAGGTGGAGATCCGCGAGACGCCGCCGGAGGATATGAACGGGCTGGTGGCCCTCGTGACGGACAGCGCGCAGCTCTATCTGCCGCTCGCGGAACTGGTCCGCGTGGCCGACGAACGCGCGCGGCTGGAGAAGGAGAGGCGGACGGCCGAGGCCGAACGGGCCAAGCTCTCCGCCAAACTCGCCAACCGGGGCTTCGCGGACAAGGCCCCGGCGGCCGTGGTGGAGGCCGAACGGGCGCGGCTGGACAAGCTGGATTCGCTGCTTCGCAAGCTCTCGGACAGCCTGGCGGCGCTTCCGCCGGAGGACGGCCCGTCGTAAATGAAAACGATGACATATGAAGAGGCGCTGGACTATCTGCACAAGGTCCAGCGCTTCGGCTCCAAACCGGGGCTTCAGCGGGTGGAGGCTCTGCTGGCGGCGCTCGGGCACCCGGAGCTGTCGCTGCGCTTTGTCCATGTGGCCGGTACCAACGGGAAGGGCTCGACCGCCGCGATGACCGAGAGCGTCCTGCGGGCGGCGGGCTATCGGACGGGCCTCTTTGTGTCGCCCTTTGTGGAGGATTTCCGGGAACGCGTGCAGGTAGACGGCGTGTGGCTGCCGAAGGATGAGTGGGCCGCCCGGCTGTCCGGAGTCCGGGCCGCGGCGGCGGCGGTCACGGCGTCCGGCGGGCCGCAGGCGACGGAATTTGAGTTGCTCACCGCGCTGGCGCTGCGCTGTTTTGCCGACCGCGGCTGCGATGTCGTCGTGCTGGAGGTGGGGCTCGGCGGGCGCTTTGACGCGACGAATGTGATCCCGCCGCCGGAAGTGGCCGTACTCACGCCCATCTCGCGCGACCACATGGAGTATTTGGGCGAGACACTCGCGTCCATCGCGTTTGAGAAGTGCGGGATTGTCAAACGCGGCTGCCATGTCGTCACCGGCGTCGGGCAGCCGCCCGAGGCGATGGCGGTCGTCCGCGCGTGCTGCGAGTGGGTGGGGGCGCCGCTGTGGGCGCCGGACGAGACACAGCTGTGTACACAGGAGACAGGCCTGGCCGGCACTCGCTTCATCTACCGGGGGCAGGCGTTGTCCGTGCCGCTGATGGGCGCGCACCAGGTACAAAACGCCCTCACCGCCTGCGAGACAGTGAGGGCGCTGGTGGCGCGCGGTTGGGCGGTTCCGGCGGCGGCGGCGGCTCGGGGGCTCGCCTCTGTCCGCTGGGGCGGGCGGCTGGAGATTGTGCGGGAGACACCGCTGTGCGTGATCGACGGGGCCCACAACGCCGCGAAGACGGAGGCGCTGGCCCGGGCGCTCGACACGCTGTTTGCCGGGCGGCGCCGGGTGGTCGTGATGGGCATGTCGGCGGACAAGGAGACGGCCCTCTGCGCTGAGCACATTGCCGCGCGCAGCGATGTGTTCATAGCCACGCAGTACGAAAATCCGCGCGCGCTGCCGGCCGGGGAGATGGCCCGCCAGGCCGCGCCCCACTGTGCCCATGTGGAGGTGTACCCAGACCCGGACGCCGCCTGTGCCCGCGCGCTCGCGCTGTGCGGCCAGGAGGACTTGCTGCTTGTCTGCGGCTCGCTCTACCTGATCGGCGGCGCCAAACGCAGCCTCACGACCGCGGCGCGGTGAGGGAAGACATAATCCCGTGTTCACCCCGATAGGGGCGGCGGAGCGGCGCCGGGTGTTTGGAGGTATTGCCGTGAAGATACTCATCGTAGACGACGAGCCGAAAATCGCGGAGACTGTCAAGGCGTATCTGGAAGCGGACGGGTACGACACCCAAATAGCTGCCAGTGGTGTGGAGGCGCTGAGGTTGTTCAGAGAGCAGGCCCCCGACTTGGTGCTGCTCGACTTGATGCTGCCTGACATTGACGGCGAGCAGGTTTGCACGCTCATCCGCGCTGAGTCGGATGTGCCGGTTGTCATGCTCACCGCGAAATCCGCCGAGGACAGCTTTCTCAAAGGGTTCTCCGTCGGCGCGGATGATTACGTCACAAAGCCGTTCAGCCCAAAGGTTCTCGTCGCCAAGGTAGGCGCCGTACTGCGCCGCACAGCCAAGGATGAGCCGCAAACGCTTTTTTCCACGCACGACATTGAACTGAACGACATTGAGCATACTGTTGTGAAAAACGGCGCGGAGATTGAACTCACACCGAGTGAATACAACATATTGCTGACACTGCTAAAAAGCCCCGGCGCGGTGTTCAGCCGCAGGCAGCTGATTCAAAACGCGCTTGGCGGAGGTTTTACGGGCGACGAGCGTATGATTGACAGCTATATTAAGCAGCTCCGGGCCAAAATTGAAGACGACACGCGAAACCCGAAAATCATTTTGACCGTTCACGGGTTCGGATACAAATCGGGAAAATGAGGATTTCACTGGTGCTCAGTGTCCTCCAACGTGGGTTGCACCTGCAACCCACGTTGGAGGAAGCCGGACGGCGTTTACGGTGACGCCGACATAGTTCAAATATTTTTATGCACATATACAACAAAACACACAAGTTGACCTTGTGTGTTTTGTTGTATTGCATAAAAATCATAAAATCACCATAAAATACACACACAAGTCTTGACTTTCTAAAAAGCCCGTGCTATACTATTACATATAATACATATAAATTAAATATGTAATTTAGGAGGCGGCACACAATGGCAAAGACATTCTTTTGCAAATTCCTGGCGTTCGCGCTCGTGGCGGCGCTCTCCGTCCCGGTGTTCGCGCACGAGGGCGAGGAACACGCCGCCGGTGCGGAACAGGGTATGGGGATGGAACACCACGACGAACCCGCAGCTGAAGACGCGACGGCGTCTCGCGACTACGCGGGGCATTGGGCGGAGGCCACGATCAAGGATTGGGCGTCGGGCGGTGCGCTGAAATGGTACCACGGCGGCGATTTCAACCCCGATGTTCCGATCACGCGCGCGGAGTTCGTGTCCGCTGTGAACGTGGTATTCGGATATTCCGGCGGTGCGGCCGGCGCCTTTCCGGACATAGCCGCGCACGACTGGTTCTCGGAGGATGTCGCGGCGGGTGCGGCGGCGGGGTATATCGCCGGTTACCCCGACGGCGCCTTCAAGCCCAACGCCCAAGTCACGCGGGAACAGGCGGCGAAGATCATCTCCATATCGCTGAAATTGGATGCGGCAGCGCACGCGGACACGCCATTCACGGACGCGGAACACTTCGCGGAGTGGAGCCGGGGCTATATCGCGGCGGCGACAGGCGCGGGTTGTTTCCTCGGCTATGGCGACGGCTCGTTCAGACCGACGGGCAGCGTCACGCGCGCGGAGGCGCTCACACTGCTCGCGCGCGTCGCGCTGTCGCCGGGGGCCGCGCCGCCCGGTGTTCAGGTTCTTTTGATCACATACAACGATCTGTGGAATTCCGACACCATAAATGTCGCGCCGGGCGAAAAGGTGAGATGGTATGTCTATGCCGCGCCCGGCTCGCTGCCCGCGTCCGGGATGGCGTGCGGTAAGACGATCAAGATACCCGGTCTCGGCTGGGGCACCGACACGCACAATCAGGACGAGGGACATCTCACGCTGACTGCGGGGTACAACTTCGTATACGAATTCACGCCGGAAGAGACGGGCGATATCCTGTACACCTGCTGGATGGGTTCGGAGTGCCACAGCAATTATATACATGTAGTTGCCGCCGAAGGCGAGAATTAGCGGCAATCCGCAGCGCCGTCACGGGCGGAACCGTTCGCGCAGACGTAGGGGCAGGGCTTGTCCCTACCCGCAAAAAAGGCGCCGTCACGGGCGGAGCCGTTCGCGCAGACCGAAAGGAACGATGCAGATTTTATGAATAAAGTAATATTCCGCTCGTCGCTCGCCACGGCCGCGGCCGCGCTCGCGCTCGCGACGCTGCAAATACTGTTCGATGTCCCCGTCGCCCCGTTCCTCGTTCCGGGCGGCGGGGCGGCGAACAGGGAGCTTGTGGCGTCGTATGCCGGCGGCGTCCAACGCGTTTCGGCGGAACTGAACACCGTGGCGTACCCGTCGATGATCGTGCAGCGGGGGATTCCGGTGGAAATTACGTTCAGTGCCGTCTCCGGCAGCATTGACGACTGCAACGAGTGGATACTGCTCCCGGATTATGGGATTGAACAAAAGCTCTCGGAGGGCGAAAACATCCTGCGCTTCTTGCCGGAGGAGTCGGGTGTGTTCCGGATTGTCTGCGGTCTGGGCAGAATGAATTCCACGATTACTGTCGTGGAAAGTCTCGGTTTTACACCGCCGGAAGAGAAGGCCGCGGCCACGCCGCCGCCGGAGCCGTCAGACGACGAGGCGCCTGACGCCGGACCAGCCTCCGGAACACCGGCGCCTACAGCGCCGTTGGCGCGCGTAAGGCTTGTCCCGAAACCTGCCATCGAGCCGTCTGGAGCCGCGCTGTCCGAGACCGAAGAACCCGAAGCGGAACCGTCAGAACCCGTTTTGTCCGAGACGGCGTCTCCCGAAGCGGCGCCGCCCGTGACAGTGTCCGCCGAAACCGATATCCCTGTCTTCGAAAAAGAAGAGACAAACGCCTCAATCGGCGGGTGGATCGAGAGTCAGCTTGTGCCCGGTTCTGAGGATGCCGTTTCGCGGGAGATAAAATCGTGGACAGGCTGGATCTTCGACCGCGACTGCGTGGGCATTAGCCCGGTGAAGCACACAAAGATGTGCAATGTGATGGGCACCTGCTATGACAGCGGTCTTGGCATCTTCGCGTATGTGCCCGGCAAAGCCTTTGACACCTATACGGCCGTCGAGACATTTCTGTGCTTCGACGGCGCGAGCAAAGAACTCGCCGTGGCATTTTTATACGCGTTGCCGGATGAATGGAGAAACAATATAACGGTTACGGTCACAGGCTACGCCGTGAACAACATCCCCGTCGCGGACAACGAATTGCTGGTTCCGGAGACCGATGTGTCGCGGGTAGACCACTACCTGAACGGCATACATGCCACCAAGATAGAAGCGGCGTATATCGACGGGCTGTCCACGAATCCGCTGCCGGAGCCAAATGTCATATTTACGCAGCCATAGGAGGGCAAAATGCTTACAATTTCAGGGCTGACAAAATCTTATGGCGCCGTCGGCGCTTTGCGTGGCGTGGACTTTACGGCGCGCCACGGCGAGGTGCTGGGTTTGCTCGGCCCAAACGGAGCGGGGAAAAGCACGACGATGAACATTGTCACGGGCTATATTCCGAAAACTGGCGGCGCGGTGAACATCTGCGGCGCGGACATCGACACAGACCCCGCCGAAGCCAAGCGGCACATCGGTTATTTGCCGGAGCAAACGCCGCTGCCCTACAATATGACTGTTACAGAGTTCTTGGAATACTCCGGCGACCTCAAAAAAGTGCCAAAGTCCGAACAGAAGCGCGGGCTTGACCGCGCCGTGGAGCTCACGGACTTGGCGCAAGTGAGCCGCCGCCTGATCCGCAACCTGTCCAAGGGCTACAAACAGCGCGCCGGAATCGCGCAGGCGCTGATCGGTTTCCCGGAGGTGCTGATTCTCGACGAGCCGACAAGCGGGCTTGATCCGGCGCAGCTTATTGAAATTCGTGCCCTTGTGCGGGAACTCGGAAAGTCGCATACGGTGCTCTTCAGTTCACATATTTTATCGGAGGTGGAATCGGTTTGCGACCGCGCTGTGATCCTCTATAAAGGGCGTGTCCTCGCGGACGGCAGGCCGAACGAAATTGCGGGCGATGAAGCGGCGGGCCTTCATCTGCGCACAACCGCCGCGGAAAACGAAGTCGCTGCCGCGCTGCGCAAAGGCGGATTGACCGATTTCAAACTGACGCGCGAGGCGCCGTCGTTGGAGGATGCTTTTGTCCGTCTTGTGGCGGCGGCGGAAAAGGAGGCGGCGCGGTGAGGGCGGTATTAAAACATGAGCTGCGCTCGTATCTGCATTCGCCTGTGTCATACGCTGTGACAGGGCTTTTCCTGCTTATTTCCGCCGTGTATTACACCCTTGACAACATACGCGGGCACAACGGCGCCTTGGGCGCGCTGTACTCGGCCATGGGTACGCTGCTGATTTTCATTGTGCCCATCCTCACGTCGCGTATCATCGCTGAGGAACGGCGCAGTGGAATGGAGACGCTGCTGTTCACCTCGCCCACGGGCGTCGCGAGCATTGTCGCCGGGAAATTCTTCGCGGCGCTGACGCTGTTCGGCGTCATGATTGCGCTGACGCTGGTATTTCCGCTGGTACTCCTCTTGTTTACCGGAGTGTACCCGCTGTCGCTTTTTGGAAATTACGTCGGGCTGCTGTTCCTCGGCGCGTCTGTCACCGCGCTTGGGATTTTCGCGTCCGCGCTGACGGAGAGCCAGGTGGTCGCGGCGATCATCGGCTTCGTCGCGCTGCTCGCGCTGCTGATCATGCGCCCCGTCGCCTCAGCGCTGGGCGGAACGGGCGCCAAAATACTCACG
>JAIRML010000271.1 GCA_031258665.1 Oscillospiraceae bacterium
CGACGCTCTTCCGATCTCTTGAACTTTGAGCTCATGGACACGGTATATCAGGGCCCCGTGGTGACGGAAAACGACACCGTGCGGTGGCGTGTCACCATATACCGATCCGACGGCACGTACGCCGTGTATGACGGGACTATCATGAACTGGCCAGAAGGGGGAGGTAAGCTCCTCCTGTACGCCTGGAGGGTGGCGTGATGAGGCGCGGGACGACGCCCGCGCATGTGTTTAAGACGAAGCTCGACCTCACACCCGAGAACGTCGAAAAGCTCTTCATTACGTACGCGCAAAATGGGTCCGTCCGTGTGGAAAAGACGCTGGCGGACGCCGTGCTCGCGGAGAAATCCGTCGCGGTGAGCCTCACGCAGGCGGACACACTGCGATTTGACCCGGATACGATCGT
The DNA here is from genome assembly GCA_031258665.1 of Oscillospiraceae bacterium. Taxonomy (GTDB): domain Bacteria; phylum Bacillota; class Clostridia; order Oscillospirales; family UBA929; genus JAIRTA01. The sequence goes on from JAIRML010000271.1 coordinate 404, forward strand.
CAGCATCCAGATCCGGGTCCTGTTTGCCGACGGGACCGCCATCGCTTCCAATGTGCTGCGGGTTCCCGTCGAGATTGTGTTGAAAGACGGTGAGATCTGATGGCCTTTGGGACAGTCTTTCAAGTCGCGTTTGAGTCCGTCATTCAACCGCCCGCCGGACCCGCGCCGGCAGGCCCCCCCGGACCGCAGGGGCCTATCGGACCTGCCGGACCTGCCGGACCCACCGGGACAGCCGGGCAAGACGGCGCCACCGGCCCGCAGGGGCCTATCGGACCTGCCGGGCCTACCGGGCCTACCGGGCCTGCCGGGCAGGACGGCGCGCCCGCGCCCGCCCCAATGGAGGCGGAGACGGAAGAAGAGGCCATAGAACTGTCGGAGGAAAACCCGGGCACGGTCGTCTATGCGCCAGTGACCGAGGAAGACATCACGTGGACGTTTGTGCCGGATCGCCTCAACGAGGACCCGGAAAACAAGATCACGGACAGCGGTGGCCTGTGGACCGCGCAGGTTGCGGGCTTTTTGCGCGCTTTTGCCTATGTTGACTCGACAGGGGGAGCGACGTACGCGGGTATCGACATTGACGGCGTTTTGGTTTCGGAAGACGCCTCATCCAATGACGCGTCCATTGTCCATTTCAATGGCGCGGTGGCGCCCGGACAAACGATCACCATCACCGCGACAGGAGGCTCAATATCAGACATTGGATGCTATTTTGTTCCGGCTAAAATTGCGAACAGGAAGGCCGTGGAGTAATGGCGATTGTAAAAGACGGCGCCGTGATATTGCCGTCTCACGTAAAGGCGCTGGCCCTAAACGGCCAGCTGATCGACGCGCTGTGGATCGACGGGGTGAAGGTGTGCGAGACGATCCCAAAATATGTCCCCGTGGAGACCGTGCGGTCGCACACTTCCGCCCGGCTCACCGTGCGCGCAAAAGGCACGGCCCAGGCGTCCGGGGGTGTGACGCCCGCGAACGCGACGGACAAGACGATCCTGTGGCGTATGACAGACACCAGCATTGCCACAATCAACAAGACCAAGACGGACGGAACGGGCGTGACGGTGCGCGGCGTAAAAGCCGGCAACACGATGTTGTGGGCCACGTCCGTGGACGGCCCGCAGCATCTTGTTCTGGTGGTGGTTTCGTGAAAGAGGATCTTATCGCGCGACTAAAGTCCTTCGGGTATGACGTGACGGAGGACGACGACTGGCTGCTTCTGTTCGACGGGCAGAAAGTGGAGAACTACATCTTTGACTACTGCAACATATCCGAATTGCCGCGGGCGCTGTACCCCATGGCGGTGGATATGATGGCCGGGGAGTTTCTGGGCTACAAGAAGGCCATGGGGCAGCTGGCGGGCTTCGATTTCACCGCGCCGGTGAAGCAGATCCAGGAGGGGGACACCACCGTGGTGTTCGCGTCGGGCGACGCCCCGGAGCGGCAGTTTGAGGGCCTGATCAAGACGCTCGCGCGGGGGGACGCCGGCCAGCTGAGCCGGCATAGGAGGCTCGTATGGTGAGCGCGGTGAGAACGGCGATCGAATCCCTCTACGCGGGGCGGTGCACGATCATCACCCGGCAAAAGCAATTCGACCCCGTGACGAAGCGGACCGAGTTCATCGAGACCGTGCTGACGGAAGACCAGCCGTGCCGGTTGTCGTACAAGAGTACCTCCGCCACGGACACAGCGGACCACACGGCGGCGATTCGGCAGTCTGCGGTGCTGTTCATCGGCCCGGACGTTGCGGCCCCCGCGGGCTCAAAGTTCGTCGTCACACAGCACGGGAGAACGCTGGCGTTTCAGCGCAGTGGGCAGCCCGCCGCGTATACCAACCACCAGGAGATCCCGCTTGTCCCGTTTGAGAGGTGGGCATGAGCATGAAGAACAGAAACATTGTCGTGGATTTCTCCCAGATAAATGGGTTCCTGCCAAAGCTGGAACAGCTCGGCCGGCGCCGGGACGCGTTTTTTCGCTCATCGGCCAAAGTTCTCGCGGGGATGCTGCTCCGCGCCGTCAAAGAGAAGACGCCCATCGGCCAGTATACGGAGGAAAGCGGCAAAAATGGAGGGACGCTGAAGCGCGGTTGGACCGGAGGCGCGGATACAGACGTGACCGCCTTTGTATCCACTATGCGCGTCGCTGACATCGGAAACGGCTATGAGATCACGATGGAAAACCCGGTGTACTACGCGCCCTATGTGGAGTTCGGGCACAGGCAGCAACCCGGGCGGTACGTGCCGCAGATCGGCAAGCGGCTGACAGCAAGTTACGTGGAGGGGAAACACATGCTCGAGAAAGCCGTGAACGAGGTCGAGCCCCGCGCGCGGGGCGTGCTGGAACAGCAGCTGGAAAAATTCCTGAGGGAGGCGCTGGAGGGAGGCGCCGGAACATGATCGGAGACATCTTCGACGCCATCTCTGCGCGCCTCCACGGCGTGTTTGGGAGCGAATACGAGATCTACGCGGACCGGGACATCGGGCAGGGGCTGACAGAACCCTGCTTCTTCATCGCCCTGATCCAGTCGGAACAAATCCGGAAAATCGGCGGGCGGTACTACTGCCCGTCGGCGTTTGACGTGCATTACTTCCCCCGGGCCGACCGGGACAACAAAGAACTGCACGACGTGAGCGCGACGCTGTTCTCCGCGCTGGAGTTCGTCGAGACGCCGGGCGGGGATCTGATCCGCGGCACCTCCATGCGGGCGGAGGTGGCAGACGGCGTGCTGCACTTCTTTGTGAGCTACAACATGTACCTGCTCCGGCTCGAAGAGCGCGGGCTTGATGCCATGGATCACTTGCGTATGGAAGGTGGTGTGACAACGTGAGCGAAGCAAAAAACCAAGGGACAAAAACCCAGGCGCCGAAAACCCAAGAGACAAAAACCCAGGCGGTGACATTCTCGAAGGCGCGGATCCTCAAAAGCCGGGCGTTCGCCAACCGGCGCGATCTGTTGACCGCGCTGTTGGAAGACCGGGATTACACAATCGATGAGGTCAATCTCATCATGGACAACTTTTTGAAAACGAAAGGTGTGAAGTGACATGGCTCTCGGAGGCGGGGTGTTTACCACCCAAAACAAGGTCCTGCCGGGCTCGTACATCAACTTCGTTTCCGCCGCGCGGGCATCCGCCGCGCTGTCGGAACGCGGCGTGGCGGCTGTGCCGCTCCTGTTGGATTGGGGACCCACATCCACCGTATTCTCTGTGACGAACGAGGAGTTCCAGAAGGACTCGCTCAAGATCTTCGGCTACGACTACGGCGACGACAAACTGAGGCCCCTCCGCGAGTTGTTCAGGCACATCAGGCTGGGCCGCTTCTTCCGGCTGAACAGCGGCGGGCAGCGCGCCACATCGGTGTACGCCACGGCGAAGTATCCGGGCACGCGCGGCAACGACATCACCATCGTGATCGAGAACAGCGCGGGCGGCCCCGGCCTGTTTGACGTGTCCACGGTCATGGCGGGCCGCGTGGTGGACGAGCAGAACGTGGATGACGCCGCGGCGCTCAATGCGAATGACTATGTGGAGTTCATCGGGGGCGCGACGCTGGAACCGACGGCGGGCACGCCGCTCAGCGGGGGGACAACCGTATCGGTGATCAACGCGGACTATCAAAATTTTCTGTACCACATTGAATCCTACGCGTTCAACGTGCTCTGCTGCCCGTCGGACAACGACACGATCAAGGCGCAATTCGTGGCGTTCACGAAGCGGCTTCGGGATGAAGTCGGGAGCAAGTTTCAAACGGTCATCCACCAGGCCCAGGACGCGGACTATGAGGGCGTGGTGTCTGTGAAAAACAACGACTTCCCGGAGCTGGTCTACTGGGTGACAGGCGCGCTGGCCGGGGCGGCGGTCAATGAATCTC
>JAIRML010000002.1 GCA_031258665.1 Oscillospiraceae bacterium
CGACCGGCTGGTGCACGGCAACATCCTGGTGCGCCTGTCGCGCGCCCACGGGGCCGTGGAGCGCTTTCAGATCGTCCAGCACACACCCGAGTTGGCCACACTGCACATCGTCCCGGCGGAGGGCGCCCGGGCCGGCGACATGGACGGATTTATCCGGCAGGCGCGCGCGCTGCTGCCCGGCACGCAGGTGGCGGTGGAACTCGTGAGCGACATCCCCCCGGCCGCCTCCGGCAAACGCCGCTACGCCGTCCGGGAATTTGACCTCCCGGGCGGTTCCCGGGCCGACATCCATCAAACATGATGAACTGATATGACGTCAATACCTTATTGCCGCGAAGCGGCAATAAAAAACAAAAATTTTGGGTTGTGGGCTGCAGGGGCAACCCACGTTAAGGAGAGGACACGGATGAAACTGATCAACGAAAAGGGCAAACTTTTCGGCCTTATCAACGTGGTCGATCTGCTCGTGCTGCTGGCGGTGCTGCTGGCGGTCGGCGGGATCGCGTGGCGGCTCTTCGGGCATAGGGTCGGCGAGTTGACGGCGGCCACCACCACCATGACCTACACCGTGCGCGTGCGCGGCGTCCACAGCCGGCTGGAGACGGAGATCAAAAAAAATCTGGAATACGACAACCGCGTCATCGCCGGCAACGATTTCGTCGCCGACACGCGGGTGACGGACGTCTCCTTTGAGCCGTACATGCAGCAAAACACCGCTGCCGACGGCCAACTCGTCAACGCGGAGGACCCGGTCCGGCTGGACGTGCTGTTCACCGTCGAGGCCACCGTGCCGAAAAACACGCCGATCATCAAGGTGGGCACGCAGGAGATCCGCGTGGGGTACGGCCATTTTTTGAAGACGCCGCTGCTTGAGTTCTCCTCCACCATCGAGTCGGTGAACTTCCGTGACTGAGCCGGTGAGAGCCGCCTGGCGGCACAGCCGCCTCAGATGCCTCTGCCTGTGGCTGCGCGCCTGCGCCGGGCACAGCGCGCTGGCCCGTTTCGGCGCTTTCTGGCCCGCGCAGTACGCGCGCTCCGACTTCCAACAATTTTGGACACGGCGGATGGCGGGCCCGCAGCGCGCGGGCTACGCCTCCCTGTTTGGCCGGCTCCGCCAGCGGTACGGGCGCCGGCTCCGCCAGTGCGGCGCGGTGTGGGCGCTTCTCTGGTCCCACAGTCTTCCGGCGCGCGCGGGCGCTTGGCTTCGCCGCGCCGACGCGGAGCGCGCCGGGCTGACGGGGCGCCTGCTGGGGTCTCTGCGGCGCGGGGATCTCCTTCTCGGCCTGTTTTGCCTGTACCTGCCCGTCGATTATGCGCTGCGCGCGTGGGGCGCCCTGGCCGCGCTGTCCACATATTGGGACGAGATCTTCCTGCTGCTGGCCCTCTTCCTCGCCGTCGTGGGGAAGATGCGGCCCGACGCGTCTCCTGAGCCCTGTCTGACGCCGCTCGAGGGGCCGCTGCTCGCCTTCATGGGGCTCGGCCTCTTTTTGGCGGGGGTCGTGTCGCCGATCCTCGGGGTCGCCGTCTCGGGCTACCGCGCGGTCTGCCAGTACATGGTCTGGTATTTTGTCCTCGTGCGCCTCGTGCGCGACCGCCGCGCCGTGCGCCTCTGCTGTGTCCTGCTCACCGCACTCGGCGCCCTGGTGGCGCTGCACGGTGTCTACCAATACATCGTCGGTACGCCGATCCCCCGCTCGTGGGTTTCGATTTACGAGATGGGCGTGCGCACGCGCGTGTTCTCCATCCTCGGCAGCCCCAACGTCATGGGCGACCTGATGGTCATGCTGGCGCCGCTCGCGGCCGGCCTCGCTTACGCCGCGCGGACCACGCGCGCCCGGCTGCTCTGCTGGGCGGCCACGGGCGTCATGTGCCTCGCCTGCCTGTTCACCTTCTCGCGGGGGGCCTGGCTGGGCCTTGCGGTGGCCGTTGTGCTGTTCGCCTGGCTGCGGGACCGGCGGCTACTGATCTTGGCCGGGGCCGCGCTGGTCGTCATCGTCATGCTGCCGCAGATCGCCGACCGGATCACCTTTTTGTTCACCTCCGATTTTGCCAGCAACAACGAGACGGCCGGGCGGGCGGCCCGGTGGGCCTACGGCATCGACCTGCTGATGCGCAGTGACCCGGTGTTTGGGTTCGGCCTCGGCCGCTTCGGCGGCGCGGTGGCCATGCAAAACCAGACGCTGGAACGGATCCGCTACTTTTACATGGACAACTACTACCTGAAGACGCTGGTGGAGATGGGCTTTGTCGGCCTGATCGGTTATCTCGCGCTGTTGGCCACGCTGCTCTGGAACGGATTTCGGACGCTGTTTCGCGTCCGGGCGCAGCGCGCCGACCACGCCGTGGCCTGCGGCCTTCTGTCCGGCATGGCCGGCGTCCTCACCCACAGCTTGTTTGAAAATATCTTTGAGGTGCCCTACATGAACGCGTACTTCTGGGGCCTGGCCGCGCTGCTCATGGTGGTCGGCTTTCGTCTCGGCGCCGACGGCACGCGGCCCGCACAGGAGACCCGCGCGCGGCTTCCGGCCAAAGTCGGCTGAAAGAGCGCTGCCCCCGGCGATCGCCCTTTGATTTTTCTCTTGACACAGCCGGTAAATTCGGTATAATAATAGTTGTGCCACAGTTGGCTCAGCCGCAGCCGATTCGGCCGTGCGGGATAGTGTAACGGTAGCACCGCAGACTCTGACTCTGTTTGTGAGGGTTCGAATCCTTCTCCCGCAGCCAGGACACCCGCCGGGCTCCCAAAGCCCGGCGGGTCTCACTGTGTACCAAGACAGATCGAGAGGCTCTGTCTTGGCCATCTCCCGCCCGCCCAAGCCTCCCGGTAGTTTGCTGCCGCGTCGCGGCAACAAACTACAAAAATTTGGGTTGTGGGTTGCGGATGCAACCCAAATTGGTAATTTACTCGTCAGGGGTGTGTTTTGATGAATCAGTCCGCTGTCTCCGAGGGCGTCCGTCCGCCCATCATACGGGTGGCCGCCGTCCATGATCTGTCCGGCTTCGGCCGCTGTTCGCTGGGCGTTGTGCTGCCGGTGCTCTCCGCCATGGACATCCAGTGCTGCGCGCTGCCCACCGGCTTTTTCTCCACCCACACCGGCTACGATGGTTTTGTCTTTCACAACATGACGGACGCGATGCGCCCCACCGTCGACCACTGGCAGTCGATGGGGCTCACGTTTGACGCCGTGTACAGCGGTTTTCTCGGTTCTGCCGACCAGATCGACATCGTGCGCGAGACGATCGCCCGCTTTCGCCGGCCGGGGATGCTGGCCGTCGTCGACCCTGTGATGGGCGACCACGGCCGGCCCTATCGCACCTACACGGCCGAGATGTGCCGGCAGATGGCTTCTTTGGCCGACGACGCCGACCTCATCACCCCCAACATCACAGAGGCGGCCCTGCTGCTGGGTGAGGACTATGCCGACGCCCCGCGCGGCGAGGCGGGGGTTTATCGCTGGCTGACGCGGCTCTCCCGAGACGGCCGCCGTTCCGTGGTCATCACCGGCCTCACGGTGCGCGAGGGGCAGCTTGGCTCGGCCTGGCTGGACGCCGCGTCCGGGCGGAGCGGCGTCGACTTCCTCCCCTTTGTGGGGCAGGAGTTTCACGGCACCGGCGACCTCTACGCCAGCGTGTTGGTGGGCCGGCTGCTCCACGGGCTGCCCCTGCCCGGCGCTGTGGCGGCGGCGGCGGGTTTTGTCCACGACTGCGCCGCGCTCTCCTGGGCGGAACAGACGTCCGCCCAGGGCGGTGTGCGCTTTGAGGCGCTGCTCTCCCGCCTGGGCGCCGGCGGCTGACGCGCGGTGATTTTGGCCTGGCGACCGCCCCGGCGGCGCCGGGGCGCCGGGCGCAGCCCGAAATATCGGCTTCCAGCGGCCGCGCGGAGGAGACTTGTCAGCTTATGGCGAGAAAGAAAAAGGATGTGTCGGGAGCGCCGGGCAAACCGACCCCCGGTACGCGCGTGCAGGGCCTGCACGCCGAGATCGTGCGGCAGAAGATCCCGGACACCCTGGAGACAAACTACATGCCCTACGCGATGAGCGTGATCGTCTCCCGGGCGATCCCGGAGATCGACGGGTTTAAACCCGCCCACCGGAAATTACTCTATACGATGTACAAGATGGGCCTGCTCACGGGCGCGCGCACGAAGTCGGCCAACATCGTCGGGCAGACGATGCGCCTGAACCCCCACGGCGATCAAGCGATCTACGACACGCTGGTGCGCCTCTCCCGCGGCCACGAGGCCCTGCTGCACCCGCTGATCGATTCCAAGGGCAACTTCGGCAAGGCCTATTCCCGCGACATGGCCTACGCTGCGTCCCGCTACACAGAGGCCAAGCTGGACCCCATCTGCGGCGAGCTTTTCCGCGACATCGACCGCGACACAGTGACCTTTGTCGACAACTACGACAACACGATGAAAGAACCGACACTGCTGCCGACCACGTTCCCCCATGTGCTCACCGCGGCCAACGCGGGCATCGCCGTGGGCATGGCGTCGCAGTTTTGCGGGTTCAACCTGGCCGAGGTGTGCGCCGCCACCATCGCCTACCTGAAGGACCCCGAGGTCGATCTGCTGGAGACCCTGCCCGCGCCGGACTTCCCCTCCGGAGGGGAGCTCATCTACGAACCGGACGCGATGCGGGAGATCTACCGGACAGGCCGGGGCTCCTTTCGTGTGCGCGCCCGCTGGCGTCACGACACAAAGGAAAATCTCATCGAGGTATTTGAGATCCCCTACACGACGACGGTGGAGGCCATCATGGACAAGCTGGCCGATCTCATGCGCGCCGGCAAGCTCCGCGAGGTGTCCGATGTGCGCGACGAGACCGATCTCTCCGGCCTGAAGCTCACGCTGGATCTAAAGCGCGGTGTCGACCCCGTCAAGCTGATGCAGCGGCTGATGAAGGTCACACCCCTGATGGACACATTCTCCTGCAACTTCAACCTCCTGATCGCCGGCACGCCCTACGTGCTTGGCGTAAGGGGGGTTCTGGAAGAATGGACGGCCTGGCGCACCGAATGTGTGCGCCGGCGGCTGCACTTTGACCTGGCGCGCCTGAAAGAGAAACTGCACCTGCTGCACGGCCTCAAGCAGATCCTGCTGGACATCGACCGGGCCATTGCGATCATCCGGGGCACCGACGCCGAGGCAGAGGTGGTGCCGAACCTGATGATCGGGTTTGGCATCGACGAAGTGCAGGCCGAGTACGTCGCCGAGATTCGCCTGCGCAACATCAACCGGGAGTATATCCTGCGACGCGTCGAGGAGACGAGCCGCCTGGAGTCGGAGATCGCGGAACTGGAGAGCGCGCTCGCCTCAAAAGACCGGCTGCGCGCGCTCATCACCGCGGACCTGAGACATGTGATGAAAAAATACGGCGCCCCCCGAAAGACGGCGCTTGTCCACCGGCACGAGGTGGCGCATTACAATCCGGAGGAGCACATTGAGGACTACCCGGTGCATGTCTTCCTCTCCCTGGGCGGATATCTGAAAAAGATCACCCCTCTCTCGCTGCGCATGTCCGGTGAACAGAAATACAAAGAGAGCGACGGCCCGAGTCAGGTCTTTGAGGCCCGGAACCGGGACGAGCTGATGGTCTTCACAAACCGCCGCCAATGTTACAAATTTCGGCTGTTTGAGCTGGAGGACGGGAAGGCGTCCTCGCTGGGGGACTACCTGCCGGCGAAGCTGGGGATGGATGAGGGGGAGAGCGCGGCCTTTGTCTGCGCGCCGGGCGACTACAGCGGGTGGATGCTGTTCTTTTTTGAAAACGGCAAAGCGGCCCGCATAGAGCTCTCGGCCTACGCCACCACCTCCAACCGCCGCCGTCTGACCGGCGCCTACAGCGACAAGAGCCCCCTGGTCACGGCGATGCGGCTGACCGAGGAACGAGAACTCTTTCTGCGCAGCAGCGACGGACGCGGGCTTCTCTTGCACACCGCCTCTTTGGCGCCAAAGGCGACGCGCACCTCACAGGGCACGTCGGTCATGACGCTGAAGGACCGGCGCCACTTGCAGTCGGTCGAGCCGGCTGAGTCTGTGGGCCTCGCGCGGCCGGCCCGCTTCCGTGTGCGCACCCTGCCCGCCGCCGGCGCCCCCGTGCGCCCGGAGGATCTGGGCGACCTGCCCGCGCCGCTGATTTGAGCTGATTGGAAAATTTTGATTTTACTGCAAAAATATATTGTGTCATTGCCAAAGCAATGACACAATATATTCAGTATATCCAATCCGCTTCTTAGTAACTTATTGCCGCGAAGCGGCAATAAAAAACAAGAATTTGGGTTGTGGGCTGCGCCCACGTTGGCTTTTTTGCAGTGGAATCAATTTTGTGCGCACACGGCGGGCGCGCCGCGCGCTGAGGGATGTGACGGAATGTCTGTCAAAATCATTGCCGACAGCACCTGTGACCTGTCGCCGGAGATGTTGGCGCGGCTCGATGTCTCCGTGGTTCCGCTGTATGTCACGTTGGATGACAAATCCTATCGGGACGGTCTGGACCTGACGCCGGAGGGAATCTACCGCTTCTTTGCCGAGACGAGGCGCACGCCCCGGACATCGGCGGTCAGCGTGTGGGACTTTTTGCAGATCATGACGCCGCTGGCCGCGGAGGGGCGGGAGATCGTATACATCTCCATCTCTTCTGACCTCTCCACATCTTTCCAAAACGCGGAGATCGCCGCCCGGGAGTGCCCGCCGACGCGCATCCGCGTGGTGGATTCGCGGAGTCTCTCCACCGGCGTGGGGCTGCTCGTGTTGAAGGCCGTCCGGATGGCGCGCGAAGGCTGCTCGGCCGACGAGATCGCCGACGAACTGATACGCCTTCGCGGCTGTGTGCGCGCGGGGTTTTTGGTCGACAGCATCGAGTTTCTCCACCGGGGCGGCCGGTGTAACGCTCTGGAGGCGCTGGGCGCCAACCTTCTCAAGCTGCGCCCCTCCCTGGCGCTGACCGGAGGGCGCATCGAACCGGGGGCCAAGTACCGCGGCTCCCTCCCAGACTGCCTTCGCAAATACACGCTCGGCGTCCTGGCCGGTATGCGGCGCCCGGACCCGTTTTGCGCCTTCATCACGCACACCAAGATCGACCCGGCTCTGGTGGACATGGTCCGCAAACTCGTGGCGGACACCGGACATTTCCGCGAGATCCTCGAGACCACCGCCGGCTGCG
>JAIRML010000010.1 GCA_031258665.1 Oscillospiraceae bacterium
TGGAGGAGATGCCCGCCGAGGAGGGTTTCCCCGCCTACCTGCCCTCCCGTCTCGCCGAGTTTTATGAGCGCGCCGGGTACATGGTGACGCTGGACGGCTGCGAGGGGTCTGTCACGGTCATCGGAGCCGTCAGCCCGCAGGGCGGCGACTTCTCCGAACCGGTCACCCAAAATACCAAGCGGTTCATCCGCTGTTTCTGGGCGCTCGATCGGCAGCTCGCCTACGCGCGCCACTTCCCCGCCATCAACTGGATCACCTCTTATTCCGAATACACCTCGGAGCTCACGGCCTGGTACGAGGAGCGCCTGGGGCGCAAATTCGCCGAACAGCGCACGCGGGTGTCCCGGCTCTTGCAGGAGGAGTCCCAGCTCAACGAGATCGTCAAATTGATCGGCTCCGACATTCTGCCGGAGGACCAGAAGCTCGTCATCGAGATCGCGCGCGTCGTGCGCCTCGGCTTTTTGCAGCAAAACGCCTACCACGACATGGACACATATGTGCCCATTGAAAAGCAGATGGGGATGCTCGGCGTCATGCTGACACTGTTCGACGAGGCACACACCCTCATCGAACGCAACATCCCGCTCTCCCAGCTCGCGGCCACCGGCATCTTCGAGCGGCTCATCCGCATGAAGTACGATCTGCCGAACGACAACCTCGATATGCTAAACGACTATGTGGCCGATATCCGCGCCTGCGTGTCCCGCGTGTTCATCGACAACAACATCGACCCGGGCGGCGAATCTTAACAGACGAGGTGGCTTTGTCATGCGCATGGAATACATCGGGCTCTCGGAAATTGCCGGCCCGCTGATCATCTTGGAGGGCGTACGGGACGCCTCTTATGAGGAAATGGTGGAGATCACCCTGACAAACGGCGAGAGCCGGACGGGGCGCATCATCATGATCGAGGGCGACCGCGTGGTCGTGCAGGTCTTTGAGGGCACGCGCGGGTTGTCTTTGGAAAACGCCCGCACCCGTTTCATGGGCCACCCAATGGAACTGGCCCTCTCGAAAGACATGCTGGGCCGCATCTTCAACGGCAGCGGCCGCCCGATCGACGGGCTGGGCACGCTCTTCCCCGACGAGCGCCGCGACATCAACGGCTCCGCGATCAACCCCGTGTCCCGCCTCTATCCGCGCGCCTGCATCCAGACGGGCATCTCGGCCATCGACGGCATGTCCACGCTGATCCGCGGGCAGAAGCTGCCCATCTTCACGGGCGCCGGACTGCCCCACAACGAACTGGCCGCCCAAATGGTGCGCCAGGCCCGCGTCACCGGCGAAGACGGGGAGGATGTGGAGTTTGCCATCGTTTTTGCCGCCATGGGCATCAAAAATGACACGGCCGACTTCTTTAAGCGCGACTTCGAGGAATCGGGCGCGCTGCAGCGGGTGGTCATGTTTATGAACCTGGCCTCCGACCCCATCATTGAGCGCATCCTCACGCCGCGCTGCGCGCTGACCGCCGCGGAATATCTGGCCTTTGTCCACGGCTACCATGTGCTGGTCATCATGACCGACATCGCCTCCTACTGCGAGGCGCTGCGCGAATTTTCCTCGTCCAAGGGCGAGATCCCAAGCCGCAAGGGTTACCCGAGCTACCTCTACTCGGACCTCGCGTCCCTGTACGAACGGGCCGGCATGATCCAAGGGCAGGGCGGCTCCGTGACACAGGTGCCGGTGCTCTCGATGCCGAACGACGACATCACGCACCCCATCCCCGACCTCACGGGATACATCACCGAGGGGCAGATCGTGCTCGACCGGTCGCTGGACCAGGGAGGGATGTTCCCCCCCATCGCCGTGCTGCCCTCGCTCTCCCGCCTGATGAAGGACGGCATCGGCAAGGGGTACACCCGGGAGGACCATCCGGCGCTCTCAAATCAGCTCTTTTCTTCTTACGCGCGCGTCCAGGAGGCGCGGGCACTGGCCTCCGTCATCGGGGAGGACGAACTCTCCGAGATCGACAAGAAATACATGACGTTCGGGCGGCTGTTTGAGGACCGCTTTATCCGGCAGGGCATGACCGAAAACCGCTCGATGGAACAGTCGCTGGACATCGGCTGGGATGTCCTCTCGGCACTCCCGAAGGAGGAGCTCGACCGCGTGGACACCGTGCTGCTCTCCAAATATTTCAAAGAAGACGCCGCCCTCGCCCTGCGCGGCGGAATCTGATCCGCCCTTCCCCCACCCACGGCGGCCGCTCGGGCCGATTCCTGTGAAAGGCGACGGTGTTCATGCCAAATGTGATACCGACCAAAGGCAACCTGATGGCCATCAAACGCTCCCTTTCGCTGGCGCGCCTCGGCTTCGATCTCATGGACCGAAAGCGGAACATCCTCATCCGGGAGATGATGAGTCTCATTGACCGCGCGACCGAGATCCAGGGCCGGATCGACAGCGTGTTCCGGGACGCGTACGCCTCTCTGCAGAAGGCCAACATCACACTGGGCAACTGCGCGGACATCGCCCAGTGCGTCTCCCTCGACGAGTCTCTGCAGATCCACCACCGCTCCGTCATGGGCGTGGAGATCCCGCGCGTATCGATGGAGGACAAACCCTTCTCAAACCCTTACGGCTTTGCCTTTACAAACTCCATGCTGGACAACGCGACGCTCCAGTTCATCCGGGTCAAACAGCTCATCTGTGAACTCGCCGAGGTGGAGACCTCCATCTATCGGCTGGCCTTCGCGATTAAAAAGACGCAAAAACGCGCCAACGCGCTGAGCAACATCATCATCCCGGGCTTCACCGCGGACGTGGCCGTCATCACCGACGCGCTGGAAGAAAAAGATCGGGAGGAATTCGTGCGGCTGAAGGTCATCAAGGCGCAGTCTGGCTGAGGCCCGTGCGCGGTTCAATCCGCTCCGCCCAGTTTCCATAATCCACACCGTAACCGGGCCTTCCAGAAGTTATGCCCATTGTCCACCAAGTTATCCACAGGACAGAACCCCAAGTCCGCCATAGGACAGCGCATTTTATCCCATATTTTCCCACTTATGGAACGCATATTTGCGTCGTTTCAAAATCGTTCGTCGATTTACATAACGTCTCCGCGCAGCTCGGGGAATTTTTAACAGTGTTCGGCAGCAAAACCGAACACTGTTAAAAATTTTCACACCCCGCCACGCAGGCGTTGGCGTATCCGTTCAGGTCCATACCGGCTGTGCGGCCCTCTCTCCATTCGTAGAAGGCCTGCGCGGCGATCATAGCGGCGTTGTCTCCGCAGAGCGCGGGCGGCGGGACATAGAGGGTGCGGCCCGCGGGGGCCAGCGCTTCCCGCAGCGCCGCCCGAAGGCGGCCGTTGGCGGCCACGCCGCCGGCCAAGGCGACCGCGCGGCGGCCCGTGTCCTCGGCGGCCCGCGCCGTGCGGCCCGC
>JAIRML010000031.1 GCA_031258665.1 Oscillospiraceae bacterium
CCAGTTACGGCGTCGAAGTGGCGGCGCGGGCCGGGATCCCGGGGCCGGTGATCGCGCGGGCGCGGGAGGTGCTGCGCGACCTGGAGGCCGGCGCGCCGGTGCGCGCGGGCCGCGCGCGCCGAACGCGCGCGCCGGACGACGAGAGGCAGCTCAGCCTGGCGGACCTCGGCGCGCAGGAGATCGCTGCGCGATTGCGCCGCCTGGACGTGAACACGCTCACCCCCCTGGAGGCGCTGACCCTGCTGCATGAGCTGTGCCAAAAGGCCCGGGGCTGACCGCCCGCGCCGCGCCGGGAAGACGCCGCCGTCTCACCGCCCCCCGGGGCGGTATCCAGACTGTAAGATACAGGCAGTATCAGGTAAAGTTTGGGTCTTTTGCTGTCGATATACTTCATGAGACGTCGAAGTGGGCGGACTGACGCCGCGGGGGGCCGGCGGGCTTCTGTGGGAATTTTCATGAGCGCGCTCTCCACCGCGGCGCTGGATCTCTTCGAGACGGTGCTCCAGCCCGTCCAACAGACCTCCCTGCGGGTGCAACCCACGTTGGAAGCACCCAGTACGCCCCACATAGGAAGGGTCCCGCGTGACAAACATCTCGCCCGCCGACGGCCGACCTTTTTGTCACGCGGGCATAGTACCTTATTGCCGCGAAGCGGCAATAAAAACAAGAATTTAGGCTGTGGGTTGCAGATGCAACCCACGTTGGGAAGAGACCATGATATTTTTCTCTCTTTCTCAGCAGCCCTTGCACGCAGAGGAGAATGCTGTACCCATGGAAAAAGCGGAAAAAATCTCACGGCGCCTCCTGCGCGCGATTGTCCGCAACGGCTTCTCATGGTGCTTGATTGCGCTGTTTTTGTTTGGCGTCTATCAATTCCTTTCGCTGTTTCGCTGGCTGGACTGGGACGCCCGGGAGAAATCGCACCTGCTGCGGGAGGCCTTCTCCGGGTCACAGTGGGAGTCCTTCTACTTCCCGTACGGCATCGAATCCCACGCCGCCGCGCCGGGGCTTCGGTCGACCCGCGGCCCGGCGCTGCTGAACGCCGTATTTGAGGTGACGATCTCCGGCACGCGGCGCTACGAGCTTCGTTTTCTGACGCCCGACGACCCGGAACACCGGACCGACCGGGGCTGGATCGTCGCCTGCCCGCTCCGCCCGGACCCCGGCGGCGGTTTCACGCGAGACACCCCAAACGAGCGCACCTATTCCCCCGACGCCACCTCCCAGCAAATCCACACCGACATGGTGCAATATTTCGCCCAAAACGCCCCCTCCTGACACGCCCCGGCGGCCGCGTCACAGGGGGCGTTTTTTGCCGCCGTCACGCCTCACACACGCCGTTCACGACAGCGAAGGCCTCGCTGTGGCGGTTTTGGAGGCAGCAGAGGAGGTTCTCGCAGGAGATCTCCCGCAGTTTGCGCAGGGACTGTTCGCTGTAAAACGCCGCGTGCGGCGTGAGGACGACGTCGGGGCGCCCCGCGAGGGGGTGCGCCGCCAGGTCCGGGTTCTCCGACGACAGGACATCCAGCGCCGCCGCGCCCGCAAGCACCCGGATCGTGGCCAGCGCGGCAAAGTCCATGGTCTCATACAGTGTGTTTTTGCCCCCCCGCCGCCCCCGCCTCTTTCCGCCTCATCTCTGTTCCCCCTCCCATTTTTCTCATGGAGGCGCCTCCATGGGGGCGCCTCCAACGTGGGCCGCGCCGCCGCAGCACAGGAGTTTTTGCGCCCGGATGTCCGTGTAGAGCGTGAGGCCCGGCGTACGGGCGAGGTGGAGGACGGACGCCCATGTGTCCCCGTCTCCGAGCAGCTCGCGCACCCGGTTCTCCAGCGCCGTGACGCGCTCAGGGCGGAAGACGACATCCGGCGCGCCGTCGAAGACCGCGGCATACACCATCCCGGCCTCCACGATGTCCTGGAAGAAGTGGCTCCCGAAGCTCAGCTCCGGCGTCATCTCCCCCCGGCGGTACGAAACTTCGCAGATCGCCGCCATGTGGCTGATCTCGTTGAAGTGCACCGGCACACCGAGTGACGGCGTCGTGGTCCCCCAGCGGCCGGGCCCGATGAGCAGGACGCTGTGCCCCTGCAGCGCCCGGTTCAGGTCGCCGATCCGGCGGGCGGCCGCGTGCTTGTCCCGTTCGGACAGTGCCAGGTACGCGGCCGCGCGGACGAACAGCACATAGTCAAACGCCGTACGCGTGTTGCCGCCCATGAAGTGGCCGACTGTCGCCAGCAGGACCTCCTCCGGCTCCGGGGTGGGGATGCGCACGGCGCGGCCCAGCCCCTTCGTCTGCAGCGGGCGGCACTGGAGCAGGTTAAAACGAAACCCGCCCCGGGCGTCGAAGTTCGCGGTGAACTCGATGTCCACCGGGTAGTCGTAGGCCTTGGCCAATGTCGCCAGCACGGTGCGGGCCAGGGCGGGAAAGCGCGTCTTTTCCAACAGCGTCCGAAAGTCCAAGATGCGGGGCGCGGGCGTGTCCGGCCGCCCCAGCGCCCGCAGCCGCGCCCGCGCCGCTTCATCCACACTGAAAAAGATGCTCGGATCTGTCTTCAGGTCGCAACCGAGGAGCTCGTCGAGCCGCCGCTCGCTCAGCCGATTCTCCCGCAGGTCGAGGACATCCGCCCGGTGCTGTGAAAACTTCTTCTCATCCCCGTGATTGACGGGCGGGCGGTTGGCCGGGTCGTCCAGCGGCGCCAGCCGCGCGTAGTCCCCGGACACCCGGTCGACGGCGCGGGTCCCGAGCCCGAACACCAGCCGCAGCATGCCGGCGGTGGGGTCCATCGTCCGGTCCCAGACGTACAGGTTCGACGAGTGGCCGACGCCCGCCACATGGGGGAAGAAGAGGTCCCCATAGTGGTCGCCCGACACGCGCTGGATCAGGATGGCCATCTGCTCGTCCCTGTCCGTGAGGCTGCGATGCAGGCGGTAGGCGAGCGCGTCCTCGTTCATGGTGCTGGCAAACACCGTGCGCACGGCCTGTTCAAAGGCCTCGCGCCGCGCCTGGGGCGGCCCCTGGTTGGCGCAGAAGACGCTGTCGTACTTGCCGGCAAAGGCGTTGCCGAAGTTGTCTTCCTGCAGCGAACTCGAGCGCACGATGATCGGCGACTGCCCGAAGTGTTCCAACATCCGGACGAACTGTTCCCGGATGGCGCCCGGAAACCGCCCCCGCAGGAGGTTGGCGCGCAGCTCGGGCGCGAGCGCGAAATAGCCCTCCGGCGTCTTCTGCCGGGTGCGCAGCTCCCACCAGCCATTTTGCACGATGTAGGTGTAAAAGACATCCGAGCCCAGATAAAAGGAGTCGTGCGGCTCCCAATGGTCCGCCAGCGCGTCTCCGACATCCGTCTCCAGGATCTTGCGCGCCAGCAGCATGCCGACGCTCTTGCCGCCGATGAGGCCGGAGCCGATCTCTCGGGACGCGATCGCCAGCAGGTCCTCCAGCGTGAAATAGGTCCGGCTCAGCGCGGTGATCCGCGCCTCCCGGCCGATCATCAGGCGGATGAGCAAGTCCCTCGCCGCGTCCCGGGCGCCCGTCGACTGCGCCAGCGCGGCGCGGGCCCGGTCCAGCGTGAGCTCCCACGGGTCCCGCGGGTCGCCGGAGAGCGCGCCGGCGCCGTCGAAGAGTTCCGCCGCCTCGGCGCTCGCCGTGACGGAGACGGCGTCCTCCTCCCGGATGAGATGCGGAAAAAACATCGTCGGCGAATACCTCTCCCACACCTTGAGCGGGTGGATGTAGAGGCGGCCGCGGAGGTGGTGGAGGTCCAGCAGAAGCTGCGCCGTCTCGCGGATGCGGGCGATCGTGCCGTGTGTGTGCAGGCCGCGGCGGAGCGCGAAATAGGCGACGGTGTCGAGTTGGAACAGCCGGGGGCAGGTGACGCGGAAGAAGTTCCCGATCATGAGGTCCGAATACCATCTCTCCAGCAGGTCGCTCAGGCAGTCGAAGAGATAGAACGCCCGGGGGCCCTCCTGTTCGATCCGGTTCCGGATCTGGGCGGCAAAGCTCTCAAACCCCGCCTGCGCGTCGACGGCACAGACATCGTCCGCCTCGCCGGCCGCGAGCAGGGGCGGATGCGCGCCAAACCGGACGTAGACGAACCGCCGGCCGTCTCGCCGGGCCCGCCGGACATAGGGCTCCGTCACCCGCCGGTAGTCCTCGATGCACGTCACCTGCCAAACCACATTGTCCCCCAGCCGCAGGTCGTCGATGACCCGGTCAAACCCGGGGAGACCGGTGCTGACGCGTTCCATGGATCACACCTCCCTCAGCGTGGCTTGCGCCGGCAACTCACAACCCAAATTTTTGCTTGCTGCCGCGGTTTAGGCGCCGGCGCAAATCCTCCAATGAACCGGGGGCTGCCTCGACGACGAAACACATCGCCCCGAGACAGCCCCCTTTATGTATAGGGACACAGGAAGAAGCAATGGGAGGGTCAGCGCACGCTGTAGAGGATCTCCCCATAGGTGGGGTAGGGCCAGTAAGGCTTCGGGACGAGGGCCTCAAGCCGGTCCACCGCCTCGCGGAGGGTCTGCATGTCGCTGAAGACCGTTTCGCGGTAATACTGCGCGCAGTCGAACGTCTCGGTGTGTTCGCCCGCGCCGGCCACCGCGGCCTCAAGCGCCTCCACGCCCGCCACCGCGCGCTCCAGCAGATGGGAGAGGGTCTCGGCCAGCGTCAACTCCGCCTTGACGGGGAGCGTCTCCGAGACGTTCCGCTTGGTCCGGACCAGTTCCACGGCCCGCTGCGTGAAGGCCATCGCGGCGGGGATGACGCCGCGGCGTGTCATCTCGATAAGGGTCAGCGCCTCAATGTTCAAGGTCTTGTAATAATTTTCTAACAGCAGCTCTGTCCGGGAACGGACCTCGGAAGGGGAGAGCACGCCGTGTTTTTCGAGGAGGGCGATGTTGGCGTCCGTCTCGAACAGCGGCAGCGCCTCCACGGTGGAGGCCAGGTTGAGCAGTTTGCGGTCCCTTGCCTCCCGGATCCAGTCCTCGGCGTAGTTGTTGCCGTTGAAGATGATCCGCTCATGTTTGGTGATTGTGTCGAGGACAATGCGGCCGATCTCGGTCTTGACGTCGGACACCTTCTCCAGCCGGTCGGCGAACTCGCGCAGCGCCTCCGCAATGATGGTGTTGAGGATGAAGTTCGGCCCCGAGATCGAGAGGGAGGAGCCCGGCATGCGGAACTCGAATTTGTTGCCTGTGAAGGCAAAGGGCGACGTGCGGTTGCGGTCGGTGGTGTCTTTGGGGAAGCGGGGCAGCACGTCGACGCCGATGGTCATCTGGCTCTTGCCGGGGGCGTTGTAGGCGGCGCCGCTCTTGATGGAGCTCAGGATGGCGGTGAGCTCGTCGCCGAGGAAGATGGAGACGATGGCGGGCGGGGCCTCGTTGGCGCCGAGGCGGTGGTCGTTGCCGGCCGTCGCGATGGAGAGGCGCAGCAGGTCCTGGTGGTCGTCGACGGCCTGGATGACCGCCGCCAAAAACAGCAGGAAGCGCGCGTTTTCGCTCGGCGTGTCGCCCGGTTCGAGCAGGTTTTCGCCGGCGCTCGTGCCGATGGACCAGTTGTTGTGTTTGCCCGAACCGTTGATCCCCGCGAAGGGCTTCTCGTGCAGCAGACAGACGAGGCCGTGGCGGGCCGCGACGACGCGCATCATCTCCATGGTGAGCTGGTTTTGGTCGGCGGCGATGTTGGTGGTCGTATAGATCGGCGCGAGCTCATGCTGGGCGGGCGCCACCTCGTTGTGTCTCGTCTTGCTCAAGATGCCGAGCTTCCAGAGTTCCTCATCCAACTCCGCCATGAAGGCGGCGACCCGCGGCTTGATGGTGCCGAAGTAGTGGTCGTCGAGCTCCTGCCCCTTCGGCGGGCGGCCGCCGAACAGCGTGCGGCCGCAGTAGAGCAGGTCGGGGCGTTTGTCGAGGATGCTCGCGTCGATGAGGAAGTATTCTTGTTCCGCGCCCACGGTGGTGGTCACGGAGGGCGGGTTGGGGTCGCCCAAAAGTTTCAGGATGCGCTCGGCCTGCTTGGCCACGGCCTGCATAGACCGCAACAGGGGTGTCTTTTTGTCCAGCGCCTCGCCGGAGTAAGAACAAAACGCCGTCGGGATGCATAGCACATCCCCTTTGAGGAAGGCGTAAGATGTCGGATCCCACGCGGTGTAGCCGCGCGCCTCGAAGGTGGCGCGGATGCCGCCCGTCGGGAAGCTGGAGGCGTCCGGTTCGCCGCGGATGAGTTCCTTGCCGGAGAACTCCGCAAGGACGCCGCCGGCGCCGTCCGACTCGATGAAGGACTCATGTTTTTCCGCCGTGGTCCCGGTCATGGGCTGGAACCAGTGCGTGAAGTGGGTCGCCCCCTTTTCGCAGGCCCAGTCTTTCATTGTGCTCGCGACCACGTTCGCCACATCGAGACCGAGGTGCTTGCGCTCCCGGATCGTGCGCTGCAGCGACTTGTAGATGTCCTTCGGCAGCCTCTGCCGCATGACCTCGTCTCCGAACACCATGCTGCCAAACGTCTGTGCCAAATCCGCCATGAATAACCCTTCCTCCCACGATCAAGATAAAAAGGGCACTATGGACAAACCGCCCACAGCGCCCTTGCTGACGATGAGTACAATATAACAGCCCCGACGCGTCTTGTCAAGAAGAATTTGCAGGGAAAAAGCGGAAATCCGCCGCCGGCCGGGCAATAAAAAACAAGAACTTGGGTTGTGGGCTGCCTCCGTAGCCCACATCAGGGGGGCGAAATTTCATCGCGCGCGGCGGCGGCGGCGGCGGCGGCCAGGGCGTCGCAACGGTTGTTGTAGGGGTTGTCGGCATGGCCGCGGACCCACACGAAAGTCGCGTCCTGTGCCTCGCAGAGCGTCAGGAGCGCCTCCCACAGGTCCGGGTTCAGCGCCGGCTGCCCGTCGGCGCGCCGCCAGCCGCGCGCGCGCCAGCCGCGCGCCCACCCCCTGTTCATCGCGTCCACCACATAGCGCGAGTCGGAATACACCGTGACGCGGCAGCGCGAGAGCAGCGCCCGCAGGCCCTCGATGACCGCCGTCAGCTCCATGCGGTTGTTTGTCGTGGCGGCCGCGCCGCCGGAGAGCTCCTTCTCGCGCGCGCCGTACCGGAGGAGTACGCCCCAGCCGCCCGGGCCCGGGTTGCCCAGACAGGCCCCGTCGGTGTACACGTCCACTGTTTTCATCTCCGGCATCTTTATTCACCGATCCCCTCGGTTCCCTCGGGCTCCTCATCCGCCTCCTCGCGGGCCGTGCGGGCCACGCCGATGACGCTCGCGCCCGGGGCAAGCCGCATGACGATGACGCCCTGCGCGCTCCGGGAGTAGCGGTTGATGTCGCTCGCGGCCATGCGGATGATCGTGCCGTCGTCCGAGATGATCAGCACGTCGTCGTCTTCTTCGACGATCTTGATCGCGGCCACTTTGCCTGTCTTTTCGTTCAGTGTGTGGTTTTTGAGCCCTTTGCCGCCGCGTCGCTGGGCCTCGCCGCCGCGCTTGTACTCGTCCAGGTCGGTGCGCTTGCCGAAGCCCCGCTCGGTGACGGTCAGCAAGGTGCCGCCGGGGTGCGTGCGCGCCGCGCCGATCACGTAGTCGCCCGGGTCCAAGCGGATGCCGCGCACGCCGGCCGCGTCCCGGCCCATCTCGCGCACGTCGGTCTCGTTGAAGCAGATGGCCATGCCCTCGCGCGTGGCCAAGATGAGCGCCTGGTCTCCGTCTGTCTTGCGCACGGCGATCAGCTCGTCGCCCTCCTCCAGCGTGAGCGCCCGGATGCCGCTCTTGCGGCTTGTATCGAGGCGTTCCAGGCGGATGCGCTTGATGGTGCCGCTGCGCGTGATCATCACGAGGTAGCGGCTGGGCTCGTCGTCCCGCACCGGGATCATCGCCGTCACCTTCTCGCCGCCCTCCAGCGGCAGCACGTTCACCAGGTTGGTGCCCTTGGCCGCGCGCCCCGCCTCCGGGACAAAGTACCCCTTCTTGCGGTACAGCCGCCCGCGGTTTGTGAAAAAGAGCAGTACGTCGTGTGTGGAGGCCACAAACAGCTCCTCCACATAGTCCTCCTCGCGCATGGTCTGCGCCGTGACGCCGCGCCCGCCGCGCCGCTGGGCCCGGTAGGTGGACTTGGGCAGCCGCTTGATATACCCGGCGTGGGTCAGCGTATAGACGCAGTCCTCCCGCTCGATCAGGTCCTCGATGTCTATCTCGTCATCCACCGGCACGATCTCGGTGCGGCGGTTGTCGCCGAATTTGTCGCGCAGCTCAAGGAGTTCCGTCCGCACGATCTCCAGCACAATGGCGTCGCTCCCGAGGATCTCGAGGTACCGGCGGATCTTCTCCATCAGGTCCCGATACTCCGTTTCTATCTTTTCGATCTCCAGCCCCTGCAGCCGGCCCAGCCGCAGGTCGACGATGGCCTGCCCCTGCGCGTCGGAGAGCTGGAAGCGCTCTCTCAGGCGAGCCTTCGCGTCGTCGTACGCGGACCGGATGATGGCGATGACCTCGTCCAGGTTGTCCACCGCGATGCGCAGCCCCTCCAAGATATGCGCCCGCTCGCGGGCCCGGCGCAGGTCGTATTGGGTGCGCCGCACAACGATCTCCCGCTGGTGTGTGACGTAGTGATCGAGCATCTCGCGCAGCGACAGCGTCCTCGGTTTGCCGTCCACCAGCGCCAGCATGTTGATGGCAAACGTCGTCTGCATGGTTGTGTGGGCGTACAGCTTGTTCAGCACGATCTGGGCATTCGCGTCGCGCTTCAGCTCAATGACAACCTTCATGCCGCCCCGGTCCGTCTCGTCGCGGATGGCCGAGATGCCCTCTACGGTCTTGTTCTTCACGAGATCGGCGATGGATTCGACCAACCGGGCCTTGTTGACCTGGTAGGGGATCTGCGTGACGACGATGCGGGCGCGGCCCTTGTCCTCCTCGATCTGCGCGCGGGCGCGCACCTTCACGCGGCCGCGGCCGGTGGCGTACGCCGCGCGGATGCCCACCCGACCGAGGATGCTCGCGGCGGTGGGGAAGTCCGGCCCCTGGATGTGCTCCATCAGATCGTTCAGGTCGGCCTCCGGGTTGTCAATGACGAGGACTGTGGCGTCGATCACCTCCCGCAGGTTGTGGGGCGGGATGTTCGTGGCCATGCCCACCGCGATGCCGGCCGAGCCGTTGACCAGCAGGTTGGGAAAGCGCGACGGGAGCACCCAGGGCTCCTTGCGCGAGTTGTCGAAGTTTGGGACAAAGTCGACCGTCTCCTTGTCGATGTCCGCCATCATGGCCACCGCCATGCGGGACATGCGCGCCTCGGTGTACCGGTAGGCGGCCGGCGGGTCCCCGTCCACCGAGCCAAAGTTGCCGTGGCCGTCTACCAGCGGGTAGCGCAGCGAAAATGTCTGCGCCAGGCGCACCAGCGCGTCGTAGACCGAGCTGTCGCCGTGCGGGTGGTATCGGCCCAGCACATCGCCGACGGCGGTGGCCGCTTTGCGAAACGCCCGGTCCGGCGTCAGGTTCTCCTCGTACATCGTGTAGAGGATGCGCCGGTGCACGGGCTTGAGGCCGTCGCGCACGTCGGGCAGCGCCCGGCCCACGATGACCGACATCGCGTAATCGATGTAGGAACGCTTCATCTCCTTTTCGAGGTCCACAGGGAGGATCTTCTGATTTTCAAAGTCCACGGGATGCTTCTGATCGCTCATTTGTACACCACCAGTAATATTCTGTCTGAAGATTGCTCTCTGTATAAGGCATCGGGCCTTCCCGGACAGAGACGGGGCGGGGAAACCCGGCTGTCAGCGCGGCCGGTATCTGCCGCCAAACACCCCCCGCAGGTGCGTCTTGAGCCGGCTCGGCTCGTTTGGGCGGAGATATTTTTTCGGGATCAGGAAGCATGTCCCGTTGAGCAGATAGAGGTAGAACGCGTCGGCGGTCTCGTAGACCGACGAGAACGCTTCGTATTCGTAGGTGGCGAGACTCTTGGCCAGGCGGCTGCCGCTGACGACCTCCAAAAAAGCGGGGAAAAACACGAGCCATTGGTCTCCGCCATACAGCGCGCCCGCCCGCCTGTAGTGGACGCCCGGCCACCAAAAGAAGCGGATCATCACGACGGCCAGCGCCGTGAGAAGGATCGTCCCCATCGCCGTGTAGACGAGGTCCGTCAGCCGGAGGCCGACCACAAAGAAGATGACGCCCGACAGCAGCCAGAGCACGCGCAGGCCCGTCTTCAGCCAGTCCGGACCGGGGCCCCGGAACATCGAAAAGCGCCAATAGGCCAAAAAACTCTCGTAGTCGTATCGCACATTCACCGCCAGCAGCGGCTGTGGGAGGGCGGTTGTCTCACGCATGGCGGGTCTCCCTGCCCGGACCCGGGCTGCGCGGCCCCGGCCCGAATGTCTTTGTCTGTAAGGGCAGCTCACAATTGGTATTTTTCAGTCTGTTTTCAACAGTTTGTATAATCTCAGCGCCGCCACCAGGCCGGTTTCGCGGGTGCAGGGGCGCTTGGGGGCAAACCGCCCGCCGGGGACGCCGTTCATCACCGCGTGCGCCGAGACAAAGTCCACATCCGCCCGCGCCCAGGCGGCGACATCCGCCGCGTCGGCGTAGGCGGCGGAGGACAGCTTCCCCGGCAGGCCGAGGACGGCGGCCGCGCCGCGCAGCATCCGGGCCATCTGCTCGCGCGTGACAGGGCGCTCCGGCGCGAAGCGCCCGCCGCCCACGCCGGCGACAATGCCCAGCGCCGCGGCCGTGAGGACGGCCGGATCGTTCGTGTCGGTAAAGGTGACGTTTCGGGCCGCGCGCCGGCCCGCCAGCGCGGCGG
Organism: Oscillospiraceae bacterium; assembly: GCA_031258665.1. Taxonomy (GTDB): domain Bacteria; phylum Bacillota; class Clostridia; order Oscillospirales; family UBA929; genus JAIRTA01. The sequence goes on from JAIRML010000031.1 coordinate 10,795, forward strand.
CCGATTCGCCCGCCGCGTTCTCGACCAGCGACACCATCAGCCGGGCGCATTCCGCGCGGGTCATAGTCGTCTGGTACCCGCCGAGCAGCGCGTCGGGCGCAAGTCCGCGCGCGCGGATTTCTTCCACGGCGGCGCGCGCCCACGGGGCGGGGGCCGAGAGCGGCGCGCCCGGCAGCGCCACGCCGTCTAAAATCTTGACAGGCACGGGGTGCGGGTCGGCGTCCGGGTAGCCGAGCCCCAGCTGGCCGCTCCGGTTGGAGCCCCAGGCCCACAGCGTGCCGTCGTTCTTGAGCGCCAGTGTGGCGGCGCCGAAGACCGCCACATCGGCCACGCCGTCCATCACACGGACCGGCTCGGAGCGGTTTTGTACCGTGCCGTCCCCAAGCTGGCCGGCCGTATTTTCGCCCCATGTCCAAAGGCTGCCGTCCCGTTTGACGACGGCGGCGTGCCGCCCGCTCTGGTCCACCTCCGCCACATCCGCCATCATCCGCCGGGGTGCGGACACCCGCGCCTCCGCGGCGGCGAAGAGGAGGCCCCTCTCGTTGCGGCCCCACCCCCACAGCGTGCCGTCGGCCCCCACCGCGAGAACGCTGGCAAAGGAGGGCGCCGCGGACGCGACGCCGCCCATCACACGGACCGGCTCGGAGATATAGTCCCCCGCCCGATCCGTCAGCGGGGCGGAGAGCTGCCCGTTGTCAAACCCGAAGAACCACAGCGTGCCGTCGGTTCCCACCGCCAGGCCGTTCTCAACGCCCAGCGCGACGTCCGCCGTGCCGGCTTCCCGCCGCTGTGCGGTCGCCGTGACGGCGCTGTGCCAGACCCAGAGGCTGCCGTCTGTCCGGACCGTCGCAAGCAGACCGGCCCCCGCGTCGAGGGCCTGCACGTTGTCCATCACTTGGGTCCCGGCCGTGACATCCTTGTCCCAGCGGATGGTGTTTGGGAAGGTCCGCGCGGCGCCGTCGGCTTTCAACACAAAGACCTCCGTGCCCGCCGCCACAGAGACGATGTCGTCTCCGACCCGCCGGGCCGTCAGACATTCGCCCTCGGGCAGCGGCGTCTCCGCCACCCAGCCCCCCCGGTCCTCCCGGTCCTCCGGCCCCGAACGGGCCGCCTGGCCCCAGACCCAGAGGCTGCCGTCGGCCCTGACGGCAAAGGCGTTCCACGTGTTTACCGCCACCGTGCGCCCGAAGAGGGGCACAGCCGCCCGGGCCGGCGGCGCGGCGGCGCATACCGGCCACACCAGCGTCAGCGCCAGCAGGAGACAGACCGCCTTTTTCATCCCCGGACCTCCGTCCCGCTTCCTTCTCGGGCCCCTGTGTGAGACACGCTGTCTGGCCCGCTTCTGCCCGGACACGCCCAGGGGCGCGTCACACGTCCAGGTTGACCACGTACTTGGCGTTTTGGTCGATAAATTCCCGTCTGGGCTCCACTCGGTCGCCCATCAGGACCGTGAAGATCTGGTCCGCGGAGACGGCGTCGTCCAGCTCCACCTGCAGGAGGGTGCGAAATTCCGGGTTCAGCGTCGTCGTCCAGAGTTCCTCGCCGTCCATCTCACCCAGGCCTTTGTTGCGCGACACGTCGATGCGGGCCCGCACGGCCGGGTCGCCGGCGCTCATCTCGTCGAGCGCGGCGTCCCGCTCGCGGTCGGAGTAGGCGTAACGGACCTTTTTGCCGTGCGTCAGCTTGAAGAGCGGCGGCTGCGCGATGTACACGTGCCCCTCTTCGATGAGCGGGCGCATGAAGCGGAAAAAAAAGGTGAGCAGCAGCGTGCGGATGTGGCTGCCGTCCACGTCGGCGTCGGCCATCAGCACGATCTTGTTGTAGCGCAGTTTGGCGATGTCGAAGTCGTCGCCGATGCCGGCGCCCAGCGCCAGGATGATGGGCATCAGCTTCTCGTTGCCGTAGACTCTGTCAAGCCGGGCCTTTTCGACGTTGAGCATCTTGCCCCACAGCGGCAGGATGGCCTGGTAACGGCTGTCGCGCCCGTCTTTGGCCGAGCCGCCGGCGCTGTCGCCCTCGACGATGTAGAGCTCCGTGAGGCGCGGGTCCCGCTCGTTGCAGTCGAAGAGCTTACCGGGCAGGGCCGCGCCGTCGAGCGCCGTCTTGCGCCGCGTGAGGTCCCGGGCCCGCCGGGCCGCTTCGCGCGCGCGAGAGGCGGTGACGGCCTTGTCGAGGATCGCCCGGCCCACGGCGGGGTTCTCCTCCAGATAGTCGGTCAGCTTCTCGCCGACCAGCGCCTCGACCAGGGTGCGCATCTCGGAGTTGCCCAGTTTGGTCTTTGTCTGCCCCTCAAATTGGGCGTCGGTCAACCGCACGCTGATGACGGCCGTGAGCCCTTCGCGCACATCTTCCCCCGCCAAGTTTTTGTCGTCCGGCTTGAGAAAGTTGTGGCGGCGCCCGTAGTCGTTGATGACGCGGGTGATCGCGTTTTTGAAGCCGGTCTCGTGCATACCGCCCTCGGTGGTGCGGATGTTGTTGGCGAACGAGTAAATGGTCTCATTGTATGAGTCGTTGTACTGCAGCGCCACCTCGGCGACGGCGTCGTCCCGCTGGCCGGAGATGAAGATGACCTCAGGGTGCAGCGGCGTGCGATTTTTGTTGATATACGCGACAAAAGAACGGAT
>JAIRML010000096.1 GCA_031258665.1 Oscillospiraceae bacterium
GTCCGCGCGGTATGTCGGCGGATTGGTGGCGCTGGCCGCGGAATAACCGACCGTGTTCACATTGGTGATCAGCCCCGCGCCCTTGCGCACCTGATAGGTCAGCCCGTCGAAGATCGATGGGTCGGCGGCTTGGCCGAAGTACACATAGTCGGAGCTCGCCGCCAGGGCCGCCTGGCCGAAGGCCGCATTGTCCCGCGCGCGCCCTATGGACAGCCGCGGCGCGGCGCCGGCTTCGCCATCGATGCTGTATGTGTGCGTGCCGGCCTCGACGTCCACCGTCTTTGTCACCGCTCCGTTTTTGACTTGCAGCGTGACGCCGCAGTCGGCGGTCACGGTAAACGTGACCGGATCTTTCGCGCTGACGCGTTCGTTCGCCAGCAGGGACACCCGGTTGACGGCGCCGCCGTGTTTCATCCAAAGGTTGCTCACGCCGTGTTCCTCTGTCAGACGTATGTTCCAGTCGATGATGTTGTCGGGCGCGTTCAGCCTGACGCCGAGCACGTCCTCCAGTATGACGCCGATGGACAGACACCCCGTCCAGCCGACAAAATTGCTTCTGGACGAGCTGCCCCGGCTCAAATAATCGGCGGAATAGTTCTCCCACATGGTCGACGTCGCCTGATACACGCCGGTGACGCTCGTCAGGTGCCGCAGCGCCTCCTCAAACGCGAGCGTGTCGTACCCGTACTCGCCGAGACCTTTTATATATTGGTAGGAAGTCGGCGCCCAGTAAGAGCCCTGCCAGTAGCCGCCGGGCGGCGCATAGCGCGCGTCGTCGTAGGCCGCCGTCGACAGACCGTACGGCCTGAACATCTTCTGCGAGTTCCCGCCGTGGTACTTGATCAGGTCGCCGGCCTGCTGCTCCGTCGCGACGTGAGCGGCCAGCGCCCACAGCGTCGTCGGCGTCGAGACATTCGTGTGCGTCACCTGATCCCGGTCGAGGTTCGAAAACATCTTCGCCGTCTCGTCCCACATCTTTTCGCGGATGAGCGCGGAAATGCGGGCGTGTTCGCCCTCGTAATACGCCTGCTCCGCCGCGTTGCCCACCGCGCCGGCGATCTTTGCGATGTAGTAGGCAAATTGCGCCTGCTGGAGGCTGAGGTCGTTGTACGTCTGGCCGCCGTCCGACGCCGGGTCCGCGCCATTGTACGGCGCACCCTGGTTGAAGGTGTTGTCCAGCCCGTTGCTGTACCCGTTTGTCTTGCCGTACAGCCCGTTGTCCAGCTTCTTGTAGCGCTCGATGAACGCGAAATGCGCCTTGAGGCGCTCGTAAATCGTCTTGCCCCTGATCACTTTGCCGAACCGTGCCGCGTCGCCGTGAATCATATACTGCTCCCACTCGGCCCATGCCCAGAGCGGCGGGTTCATTGAGCGCACGTCCTGATACCCGATGCCGCGGTACCCGCCGTTCGGCGCCCAGGCGTCGATGCCGTCCGCCTCGGACACCTCGCGCGGGATGTAGCCGTCGTCCTCCCCGTCGCTGTCGGTCTGGGAATAGTAGAAATTATCCATCGCCGCCAGCGTCGGGAATTGGTTCATGCCCCATTTGTCAAACATCATCATGAAGAGCGTGTCCCAGGCGTAGATGTAGCCGGAGAACGCCTCGTCCACATAGTAGGGCATGTCGGGGTTCCAGCCGTTTCCGCTGATCTTCTTGATGTTCGATTTGTGCATCTGCCAGCTGGCGTCGTACATCTCCTCCCATTCGGGGTGGTCGCCGAAATGAACCTTCGGCAGATCGGCCATGTCGATCACGTAGCCGCCCGCGACGACTTCCGCGGTGGCCGAAATGACGGTCACGGCGCACTGCCGCTGCACGCCGTCCAGCGCGGCGGTGATGACCGCCTCACCGGTCCTGTGTGCGGTCACAACACCGTTTTGGTCCACGGAGGCGACGGTGGGCGCGCTCGACGACCAGACGACGCCCTCCCCCGGCGTGGCCGTGATTGTTTCGGTCTCGCCGGGTTTCATCGCAAGATTTGTCTTGTCGATGACCGGGGCGGCGCCCAACGCCGCGGCGAACAGGAACGTGCTCCCTCCGCTGCTTCCGTAGCTTGTCATGTCGGTCAACGTTTGGCGCACGGCGCCCTCCGTGTTCGGCTCTATATAAATTGTCGCGCAATAGACCGCGTTGTGCGCCCCATTGGCGAATGTCCGCGACCATTTGACCTCGCCGCCGACGATATAGTCGATCCTGGCCTGCGCGCTCCAGTTGCCGCTGTAAACCTGCAGGAAGCGCGGCTGGGCGCTCTCCGCGATTTTGAATTCCAGGTAGTTGCCCACGCCGCGTACGGTCAGGCCATAGCGGTTGACGATGGCGGGCAAAGTGGGGTCGGCGTCTGTCGCGGTATAATTGATACGTCCGTCGTTGATATAGCCGAGCGCGGCGATGCCGCCGCCGCCGCCCGGCGCCGCGTCTGTGTTGCGGTAAAAGCCGTACAGCCCGGCGCCGCCGCTCTTTTTCGCGTAACTGGTCTCGGAGTCCCGCGAGAGCTGGAACCAGTCGATGTCGCCGTTTGCGGTGAGGTTGACGTTGTACATGGCGCTGCCGCCGTTGGTGTCAAATGTGTACAGCGAGCTGAGTTCGGCGGTCGTCGGCTCTGCCGGGGCCGCCAGCGGCGCTGTGAGCGGCGCGCCCACCACCGCAATGGCGAGGAGCACCGCGAGAAATTTCTTGCCTCTTATGAACATTCAGGTACACCCTTCCTTTTGTTTTGACGTATTGATTGGATGCGTTGCGGGTTGCTGTACAAACCTCCCTCCACAGATTGCTTTGCCGTAAATCCAATTTTTGGATTTACGGCGGTTTGCGCATGGGGCACGTGTCGGCTTTCCCGCCCGCGAACCGGAGCCGCCTGCACAAACGGCCCCCGCCAGCGGCCGCTTCCCTGCACACAAAACGGCCGCCGCGCTTCCAAACGCATATCGTCGATCCGCACAACCCACTGGGCCGCAACGTCTTCGTCGGCTCCCATGTGGTTTGTTATGCTATACCTTCTTGAAGTTGCTGTTTCTGGATATTTTCTTCGCGCATTCCCGTCGGAGTGCATAAAAAATACCACATCAAGCCCTTGACTTTGCAAGTTATGTAGAGTATAATAACAATAGTCGATGCTTATGCTATCCTTTGTGAAAAGGTATACCTTTTCACAGATATTCAGAAACACCAATTTCCTACACAAAAACAGTGTTTTTGTCTTTTTATACAACTTTTTGTCCAGATATTTTCTGGCGCGCTCTGCGTTTCAAGGCAATGACGGCAAACATGGCGCATGATGCGGTTCACCCGAACAATGGTCAAGCCCGCAACCGTCTGCCGGGGCTCTTTTCCGATTTATCCACTGTAATTTTCCTATTTTTACTAGACAGGGATATTCAGAATGATTAAAATTGCCTTGTGGGCGAGCGCTCTTCACAGCAATACCGCACAATACATTCCGGATGACTTGCCGAGGGATGTTTTCGGCAAATGAGACAAAGGCGTCTTGAATTCTGGGTGTATTCATTATGGGTGTACATGAGACAGTGGTTCGACAGGTGACACACAGAAAGAGAGGCCGTGCAATGGGAAAAAATATAAAGGATATCGTGAAGGACTTCTACACGGTGGAGGACGCCATGGCGTTCGATGAGAAGACTGTCAAGGATCTTCAGCACAGGCATCTGAACAAAGTCCGCAACCAGTTGAGCGACAGCTTTTTCTTCGCGAAGGCGGAAGGCAGCAAGTTTTGGGGCGCGGACGGCGCCGAGTATCTGGACTTCAACACGGGCTACGGCGTAACGGCGGTCGGGAGCAACAACCCGTTTGTGTGGGAGAAGATCAAAAAGGTCGTGGAGAGCAAACAGCACATCATCGGCGCGATCATGTACCACAACATCGCGGCGGCGTTTGCGCACGACATGGGCCTGCTGTCCCCCGGCGGCCAATTGACAAAGATGGGCACGGCGACCGGAGGCGCGGAAGCGATTGAAGGCTGCATCAAACTCGTCAAAATCGCCTCGCGCGACAAAAAGGAGAAAAACCGGATCTTGGCGTGCCAAAACGCCTTCCACGGCAAGACGACGGGCGCCGTGTCGGTCGGCGGCAGGGAGCAGTGGAAGAAGTTCCAGCATCCTCTGATGGAATGCGTGGATCATGTTCCGTTCGGCGACGCGGCCGCGCTGGAATCCGCGCTGCGGTCCGGGCAGTACATGGCGTTCTTCGTGGAGCCGATTCAGGGGGAAGCCGGCGTCAACGTGTCTCCCCCGGGGTATCTAAAAGAAGTGCGCGCACTGTGCACAAAATATGACGCGTACATGGTCGCCGACGAAATTCAGTGCGGCTGCGGGCGCTCCGGGAAGATGTGGGTGTGCCAGCACGAGGATGTCATCCCCGACGTGATCGCGTTCGCGAAAGGTTTTTCCGGCGGGATCGTCCCGTCCGCCGGTTACATCACGACGGAGAAACTGTTCGAAGCGGCGTATGACAGCCCCGAGACATGTTTCCACCACAGCGCGACATACCAGGAGAACGCGCTCTGCGCGGCGGCGGGGCTCGCCACGCTGCAGTTCATCCTTGAAAACGACCTGATTGAGAACGCCGCGAAGATGGGCTCATACTTCATCGGCAGACTCACGGAACTGTGGCGGGCCTACCCGGACATCATCAAGGAAGTGCGCGGCATGGGCCTGATGATCGGCCTCGAAACATACGCCCTCCCCGAGAAAGATCAAGGCGAGGCGGGCACGTACTATGCCGACGTGATCAACCATGCCTGCGCCACGAAGTACCACGCGCAGTTCTCGCACACATTCAACAACGCGGCGGTGTTCCGCTTCCTCCCTCCGCTCACGGTCACGAAGGAGGAGATCGACTACGCGGTGGAGTCCCTCGAGAAGACGATGGCAGA
>JAIRML010000140.1 GCA_031258665.1 Oscillospiraceae bacterium
CACAGCCTGGCCCTGTCGCCGTTTCACGCACAACAAACAATTCTTAAGGAGGTATACACAGATGGCAGCAAACGAGACAACCGTAATCGCGAAGGGGTTTACCAGGCCGACGGCCCGCGTGGAACGCCTGAAGAGGGCGATCATCGAGGCGATGCCCGTCGTGGAAACGGAGCGGGCGGAGCTGGTCACGGAGGCTTACAAAGAGACAGAAAATCTGGCGCCGATCCTGCGACGCGCCAAGGTGGTTGAAAAGCTGCTGGGCCGCATGCAGATCACCATCCGGGACGATGAGTTGATCGTTGGCGCGGCAACCGAGCACCCCCGCTCCTCGGAAGTGGGCATCGAATACTCCTATGACTGGATCGAACAGGAGCTCGATACCCTGCCGGACAGGGCGACCGACCCCTTCTACATCAGCGAGGCCGGGAAGAAATCCCTGCGTGAGATCTCTCAGTATTGGGAGGGGAAGACGCTCAGCGAATACGCGCTGTCCCTCATGTCCAAGGAGTGCCGCGACTGCCAGGAGCACGCGGTCTTCAACGCGGGCAATTACCTCTACGCCGGCGTCGGCCACTCCGTGGTCTTCTACGAGAGGGTCATCAAAGACGGCTTCAGCGGCATCATCCGCGATGTCGTGGACGCGCTGGAGAAGCTGGACCGCAACCACCCCGACGCGATTAAAAAGGAGCAGTTTTACAAAGCGCTCCTGATCACGTATACGGCGGCGATCAATCACGCGCACCGTTACGCGAAAAAGGCGGAGGAGATGGCGCAGCGGGAGACGGACCCGGCGCGCAAGGCGGAGCTGCTGCAGATCTCCCAAAACTGCCGCAACGTGCCGGAGCACGGGGCCAAGAACTTCTGGGAAGCCGTGCAGGCCTTTTGGTTTACCCACCACATCCTGCATGTCGAGGCCAACGGACACAGCTATTCGCCGGGCCCCTTCGACCGCTTTATGTATCAGTTCTACCGGGACGACGCCACGGTCACGGAGGACTTTGCGCAGGAACTGATCGACTGCCTGTTCGTCAAGTTCAACGACGCCAACAAGGTCCGCGACGACATCTCCGCGCAGGCGTTTGCGGGGTATCAGCTGTTTGAGCTGATCGCGCTGGGCGGGATGGACGAGGACGGCGCCGACCAGACCAACGACGTCAGCTACATGTGCCTCACCGCGCTGGCGCACGTCGGCATGCCCATGCCCTCGCTGGGCGTCCGCATCGGCAGCTCGACCCCGGACGAGTTCCTCTACCGCGCGTGCGAAGTCATCCGGCTTGGGTACGGTATGCCAAACCTGTTCAACGACGAAGTCATCATCCCCGCCATGGTCAACCGGGGGATCCCGCTGAAGCTGGCCCGCACTTACACGCCGAGCGGCTGCGTGGAGCCCGATATCCAGCACAAATACGAGGGTTGGCACGACGCCGCCAGCTTCAACGTCGCCAAGGTGCTCGAGATCACCCTGCACAACGGGCGCTGCTTCGGCAAGCAGCTGGGCCCCCAGACCGGTGAGATCACCTCCTTCACCTGCATCGAGGACTTCTTTGCCGCGTTTGAGAAGCAGATGGCATATTTTGTCCACAACATGGTGGAAGCGGTCAACTGCATCGACGTCGCGCACGGCGACCGGGCGCCGTTGCCCTACCAGTCCGCCCTGATCGAAGGCTGTATCGAAAAGGGCAAATCCGTCCAGGAGGGCGGCGCGATCTACAACTTCACAGGCCCCCAGGGCGTCGGCATCATCGACGCCGGCGACTCCCTCTACGCCATTCAGAAGAATGTCTTTGAGGACAAAAAAATCACCCTCGCGCAGCTGAAGGACGCGCTCGAAAACAATTTCGGCTACCCCGTCGAGGCGATCGGCTCCACAGAGATCTCCGCCCAAAGCGGCGCCGTACCCGCCGGCGGGGCCTCGAACGACGAGGCCGAGATGGAGATGCGGATCTATGAGGCGGTAAAATCCATCCTCAGCGGGTCGGGTTCCATCAGTCTGGCGGATCTGCGCCGGGGCGCGGCCCGCCCGGAACCGACAAACAGCGGCCAATACGACGATATCCTCAGGATCCTGAAACGCACACCCGGTTTCGGGAACGATATCGACGAAGTCGACGCGTTCACGGTGCGTTGCGGGCGCATATACTGCGAGCTTGTGGAAAAATATACCAACCCGCGCGGCGGCAAGTTCCAGGCGGGGATGTACCCGGTGTCCGCCAATGTGCTGTACGGCAAAGACGTCGGGGCGCTGCCCACCGGACGGCTGGCAAAGGCAACGCTGGGCGACGGCGTATCTCCCCGCGCCGGCGTGGATACGAACGGCCCGACGGCGGCGGCCAACTCGGTCTCGAAGCTGGACCACGCCCTGGCCTCCAACGGGACGCTTTACAACCAGAAATTTCTCCCGGCGGCGCTGGCGGGGGACAAGGGGCTCATGAACCTCGCCGCGCTGATCAGAGGCTACTTCGACCGGAAGGGCATGCACATCCAATTCAACGTCGTCGACCGTGAGACGCTGCTGGACGCGCAGAAAAACCCCGACAAGCACAAGGATCTCGTCATTCGCGTGGCCGGCTACAGCGCGCATTTTGTGAGGCTCGCAAAGGATGTGCAGGACAACATCATCAACCGCACGGAGCACACATTCTGATCGGCATGGCCGCGCGGCGCCGAGACGCGCAGGAGGTTTCCATACATGGCGTCTGTAAATTATAAGACCGACGGAACCGTGTTCGATATCCAGCGCTTTTCCGTACACGACGGCCCCGGCATACGCACGATCGTCTTTTTAAAGGGCTGTCCGCTCTCCTGCCTCTGGTGCAGCAACCCCGAGTCGCAGCAACTGGCCCCCATCGTCATGTTTCAGCTCGACAAATGCGTCGGCTGCGGGAAGTGCCTGCGCGCCTGCCAGACCGGCGCGATCAGCCTGGAGACGCCGAAGCGTGTCGACCACCGGGCGTGTGCGCGCTGCGGGGAGTGCGCCAACATCTGCCCGACAGGCGCCCTCGTGCTCAAAGGGGCGCGGATGACGGTGGAAAAGGTGGTGAGCGTGTTAAAAAAAGACGCCGTGACCTATCGGAAATCGGGCGGCGGCATCACCCTCTCGGGCGGCGAACCCCTCGTACAGTGGGCCTTTGCCGCGGAGCTGCTCAAGGCCTGCAAGGCGCAGGGCTGGCACACCGCGATGGAGACGACGGGACACGCGGGCCCCGACGCGATTGAGGCGGTCTTCCCATA
>JAIRML010000166.1 GCA_031258665.1 Oscillospiraceae bacterium
CGCCTTACGGCGCGCCCTCTCTTCGTAAGAGAGGTGGCAGCGGCAAAGCCGCTGACGGAGTGTTTTCCCCGCGTCCCTCGTCCGCGCGCGCCTTACGGCGCGCTCGCTACGGCGTCTGGAACGACCGACTGGGGTTTCACTGATTGGATAGGTTATTTTTACACGCTTCCTAAGTGTTAAACTGACCGGTTCCGCAGAAGCACTCTGAGCGAAAATTTTCCTGTTTTTGGGCCCCACGCCGACTCCATGATCCCGTTGTACTTGACCGCGACCGATTTTATCTGCGCGAGCCCGAATCCATGGCCCTCGGGCCGCCGGGTCGCTCCAATGCCATCTTTCTTGAAAGCGAGCTCAGGAGGGGCTGTGCTTCTGCATAAGGGTGATATACGCCTCCCGGCCCGCGTAAAAGTCCTCTTTTCGGTAAAATATCCGTAGTGAAAGTACAGCGTCTCCCCGATGTTCCCGACCATGGCCAGCCCGGAGTTCCAATCCCGCTTCCGCTCGGTCAGTTCCGTCACCGCGCCGGTCTCCAGATTCAGGGCGCAAAGCCAGTTTTCGCTGAGCCCGGAAAGGAATTGTCGGTAAATAATTTGTGGTTTATGCGTGGGAAAAGCGACGCTGCGCGGACTTTTGTCTTTGTGTGCGAAAACGGGGCCCGCGCCGAGGGCTACACCAGCTTCTTGGCCCACTGGGCAAAACGGGCGACGGTGTCGTCGGCGGTGTGGGCGTCGGCGCCGCGGGCTTGGATGTACACCTTGACCTTGGGCTCCGTGCCGGAGGGGCGCACCAGCAGCCGGGTGCCGTCGAGCAGCGCAAAGCCGAGAACGTCCGACCCGGAGAGCTCCATGTCGGAGACCGCCCCGGAGACGGACTCGAAGCGCCGGCCGGAGAGATAGTCACACACGGCCTCCACCGGTGTCCCGGCGATGCCGGCCGGCGGATGACCGCGCAAGTCGTCCATCAGCGCCTGCATGCGAGCCAGCCCCGCCAGCCCCGGCATGACCAAGTTGAGCGTGGCCTCGCGGTAGTGCCCGTATGTTTCGTAAAGCGCCTGCAGGGCGTCGAAGAGAGTCATCTCCTGCCGGCGGTACCAGGCCGCCATCTCGGCGATGAGCAGGGAGGCGGTCACGGCGTCCTTGTCGCGGGCGTGGCTGCCGATCAGGTAGCCGTAGGACTCCTCAAAACCCATCAAAAACTGATGACTCCCGGAGGCGTCGAGCTTCGCAATGACCTCGGCGATGAATTTGAAGCCGGTGAATGTCTCGAACAAGGCGATGTCGTTCTTTTTGGCGATGTCGTGGGTCATACGGGTCGTCACGATGGTCTGGACCACCGCCGGACGCGCCGGCAGCGTCCCGGCGGCCCGGCGGGCGCGGATCAGGTAGTCCATCAGCAGCACGCCCATCTGGTTGCCGGTCAGGGGCACGTAGCCGCCCGCGCGGTCGCGGACCATCACCCCCACCCGGTCGGCGTCCGGGTCGGTGCCGATGACGAGGTCGACATCGTGCCGCCGCGCCAGCGCGACGGCGCGTTCGAAGCTCTTCGCGTTTTCTGGGTTGGGGGAGACCACGGTGGGAAAATTCCCGTCGATCTTCATCTGCTCGGGCTCGCACAGCACATGGCGAAAGCCAAGCGCCGCCAGCGCCTCCGGCACCAGCCGGTACCCGGCGCCGTGGAACGGCGTGTACACGAGCTTACAGTCGTCGGCCACCGCGCGGACGGCGTCCGGCGCCACCGACTGGGCGAGCGCGCAGTCTAAAAACGCGCGGTCGGTCTCCGCTCCCAGCCACCGGATCCGGCCCGCGCGCAGGGCCTCGTCGAAGCCCGTCGCCGCCGCGCTCTCCAGCGGGTCGAGCGACGCCATCTCGCGCGCCACCATGTCGGCGTGCGCGGGCGGGATCTGCGCGCCGTCGCTCCAGTAGACTTTGTACCCGTTGTATTCCTTTGGGTTGTGGCTGGCCGTGATGTTGATCCCGGCGACGCAGCGGTGCGCGCGGATGGCGAACGAGAGCTCCGGCGTGGGCCGCAGCTCGTCGAACAACAGCGCCGTGATGCCGCGCCCGGCCAGCACACAGGCGGCCTGCCGCGCGTACTCCTCCGCGTGGAGACGGCAGTCGCAGGCGATGGCGACGCCGCGCGCCGCGGCCTCGGGCCCCTCCCGCAAGATCAGGTTGGCCAGCGCCTGCGTCACATGGCGCACAGTGTGCACGTTGATGCGGCCGAGCCCCGCCCCCATGATGCCGCGCAGGCCCGCCGTGCCGAAGGCCAGGGGCCGTGAAAAACGCTCCTCAATCTCGGCGGCGTTGCCCTCCAGGGCGCGCAGTTCCGCCTTTTCTGACTCGCTCAGCGCATGTGACGTCAGCCACCTGCGATATTCCGCCATCGCTGTCATGGCATCTCCTCCTCCGTTTCCGCCGCCGGGGCCTCCAAGATGTCCCGGGCCGCCTCCAACAGCGACTCCGGGACAAACAGCTCGGCGCCGTAAATCGGGGCGCCGAATATCACATTGGAAAAGAACGTGGGGTTCGGCGTCCGCACGCGGGTGGGGATGCCGAAGGCCCGCAACAGGGACCGCTTGAGCCCGATGTCCATGGGGTTTTGCGCGTAGACAAGCCGCACCGCCCGCGCCGGGCGGCCCTCTTCGTCGTTCGGCCAGGCCGGCCCCGTCTCCTCCGACGAAAACCAGCCGTCCTCTCCGCCCAACGCGGGTTGCGGACGCAGCCCACAACCCAAATTCTTGTTTTTTATTGCCGCTTCGCGGCCATAAAGTACTGTCGGCGGCCGCCCGCAGTGGGGGCACGCCGACGCGCCGTCCTCACATGTCTCGCCGCAGTGCCGGCAAACCATCCCACGGCCCCCTTTCGGCTTCGAAGTACGGCTCCTTGAGCCGGCCCACGCAGAGAGGCTCGACGCGCACCATGCGGATGTCACTGCGCGAAGGGCAGCGTGTCTGGGTCGGGCAGTTCGCGGCAGCGGATCTCGGCGCCGAGACCCCGCAGCTTGCGCACCATGGCCTCGTACCCGCGCTCGATGTGGTGGATGCCGTCGACCGACGTGACACCCTGCGCGGCCAGCGCGGCCACCACCAGCGCGGCGCCCGCGCGCAGGTCACAGGCGCGCACCGGCGCGCCTGTGAGGCGGGGCACGCCCTCCACGACGGCCACCTTGCCGTCCACCTGGATCTGCGCGCCCATGCGGACCAGCTCGTCCACATAGCGGTAGCGGTTGTCCCAGACGCCCTCGGTGATGACGCTGGTCCCCTCCGCCCGCGCGAGGCAGGCGGCGATCTGCGGCTGCATGTCGGTGGGAAAGCCCGGGTAGGGCTGTGTCTTTACATTGGCGCGGCGCAGCCGGCCCCGCCGGCGCACCAGCACGGCGTCGTCATATTCCTCCACCTCGACGCCCATCTCCATCAGCTTGGCCGAGATGCCGTCGAGATGTTTCGGGATGACGTTCCGGATGACCGCCTCGCCGCCCGCGGAGGCCACCGCCGTCATATAGGTGCCGGCCTCAATCTGGTCGGGGATGATCGTATAGCTCCCCCCGGCGAGGCGCGGCACGCCGCGGATCTTGATGACGTCGGTGCCGGCGCCCTTGACGTTCGCCCCCATGGCATTGAGAAAGTTGGCGAGGTCCACGATGTGGGGCTCTTTGGCGGCGTTCTCAATGACCGTCTGCCCCTCCGCCAGCGCGGCGGCCAACATGATGTTGACCGTGGCGCCCACGGAGACCACGTCGAGGTACACCACCGAGCCGGCCAGCCGGCCCGGTGAACGGGCGTACACAAAGCCGCCCCGCACCTCGACGGACGCCCCCAGCGCCTCGAAGCCCTTGATGTGCTGGTCGATGGGGCGCACGCCGAAGTCGCACCCGCCGGGCGGCGGCACCTGCGCCGCCCCGAACCGGGACAGAAGCGACCCGATGTAATAACAGGAGGCCCTGATGCGCCGCACGAGGTCGTAGGGGACCCGGGCGTTTTGCGCGTGCCGGGCGTCGATCTCCAGCGTCGTGTCGTCCAGCAGCCGCACTTGCCCGCCCATCTCCTGGACGATCTCCAACATCAGTGTGACATCGTTGATTTTGGGAATATTTTCAATGCGGCAGATGCCGTCCACCAGCAATGCGGCCGGGATGATGGCCACCGCCGCGTTTTTGGCGCCGCTCACCAGGACTTCTCCTGACAGGGGCTTCCCGCCCCGCACTTCGTAGATGAACAAATCGCGCACCCTTTCCGGCTCACCGCCCGCCCTCCCGGGCAACCGCCATGCATCACGCGGCGCGGCGGCGTGGGAGCGATGGTCCCGTGCCTCAAAACGCAAATTATTATACATCATTATTATGCAAAAGGGAAGCTCTTTTCATAACATGATCTGTTATATTCTTCGCCGGTTTTTCCGTCTCCCTGTATGGGGGATACAACACCTTGCCGCCGCGAAGCGGCAGCAAAAAACAAGAACTTGGGTTGTGGGCTGCGGAGGCAGCCCGCGTTAAATCTCCACGACCCAACCGAACGGATCCGCCCTCTCGCCCCACTGGATGCCGGTGAGTTCGTCGTAGAGGCGGCGGGCCAGCGGGCCGATCTGCCCGCCGCTCACGGGGATGATCTGCCCGTTGTAATTGAATGAACCGATGGGGGAGATCACGGCCGCCGTGCCGGTGCCGAAGGACTCCGACAGCCGCCCGGCGCCGGCGGCCTCCACGAGCTCGTCAATCGAGATGGCGCGCTGGTCGACCGGCACGCCCCACGATGTGAGCAGACGGATGGCCGAGTCGCGGGTGACGCCCGGCAGGATGGACCCCTCCAGCGGCGGCGTGACCACGCGGCCGCCGAGGGAGAAGAAGACGTTCATCGTGCCGACCTCCTCTATGTACCGGCGGTGTACGCCGTCCAGCCACAGCACCTGGGTGTAGCCCTTCTCTTTCGCGCGCACCTGCGCCCGGATCGTGGCGGCGTAGTTGCCGCCTGTCTTGGCCTCGCCGGTGCCGCCCTTCACGGCGCGCACATCTTCGGTCTCGATCAGGATGCTCACCGGGTCGATCCCCTCCGGGTAGTACGCCCCCACCGGGGAGAGAATGATCAGGAACTGGTAGGTATGCGACGCCCGCACGCCCAGGTAGGGGTCGGTGGCGATGATGAACGGGCGGATGTACAAAGAGGTGTCCGGGTGGGTGGGGACCCAGTCGATGTCCGCCCGGACCAGGGATTTGATCGCCTCCAAAAACAATGTCTCGTCGATCTCGGCGATCTGAAGCCGCCGGTTGGAGCGGTTCATGCGGCGGATGTTTTCCAGCGGGCGAAACAGCAATGTCCGCCCGTCGGCCGCGCGGTAGGCCTTGAGGCCCTCGAAGGTCTCCTGCCCGTAGTGCAGCACCATGCTGGCCGGGTCGAGCGTCAAGGGCGCGTAAGGGACAATGCGCGGCGTGTGCCAGCCGGCCCCCTCCGTGTAGTGCAGCAGGAACATGTGGTCGGTGAAGTACTGCCCGAAGCCGAGACTGGAAAAATCCGGTTTCTCCTTGGGCGCTGTTGTCCTCTGGACGGCGATTGGTTGCATATTCGACACCACCTGTTTTTCTCAAAGTATACCACATCCCCCTCCCGGGCGCAAACATGATTTTACTGCAAAAATATAATGAACGAGGGCTTTTATACTGAATATTGTGCCATTGCCAAAGCAATGACACAATATTCAGTAGCTTTTTTGCAGCGCAAACATTTTTCCCGCCCCATCGGGTGATGGGAGGGGGCCGGAGATACTTGACACAAATTTTACATACATTGTACACAGCCGTGCTTTCCGCGCGCGGGGCGGGGCGGTATACTGAGGCAGAGCGAAACGAAGGGAGAAATGGAAAACGATGAAAAAGACAACCGGCATCCTCCTCGCGCTCCTTGCGCTGACAGCGGCCCTCCTGTTCACGGCCTGCGGCGCAACCGACGCCGGCACACCGACGCCCCCGGCGGCGGCCGATGTGCCCCCCAGCAGCCCGCCGGCCGCGCCGCCGGCGGACGGCACACCCGCCGAAGACGACACGCCGGCCCCCCCACTGAGCGGCGTGGTGAAGACGGGCGGTTCCACCTCGGTGGAGACAGTCATGAACGCCCTGATCTTTCAGTTCCAGGCGGACAACACCGGCGTCACCGTCGATTACGAGATGAACGGCTCGGGCGACGGGATCAAAAACACGATCAGCGGCCTGTACGAGATCGGACATTCCAGCCGCGAACTCAAATCGGACGGCAGCGAGGACGGCCTCGACGCCATCGCCTACGCCATCGACGGCATCGCGGTGGTCGCGAACCTCGAAAACACGGTGTCCGACCTGACGAAGGACCAGCTCCTCGGCATCTACACCGGCGCCGTCTCGAACTGGCAGGACGTGGGCGGCCCAGACGCCCCGATCACCGTGGTGACCCGCGAGCCCGGCTCCGGCACCCGGAGCGCCTTCGCGGAGATCATCGGCCTTGAGAAAGACGACACCCCCATCGCCGCGGACGCGAGTGTCGTCGACAGCACGGGAGCGGTGCAGACCACGGTCTCCCAGAACCCCAACGCAATCGGCTACATGTCTTTCTCCGATGTGGACGACACCAAGGTAAACGCCGTCCCCTACGAGGGCGTCGCGATCTCGACGGACACCCTGAAGAGCGGCGACTACTTGTTAAAACGCGAATTCTATCTGCTGACCCGCACGGGCGCCGCCCTCTCCCCCGCCGCGCAGGCATTTACGGACTTTGTCCTGGGCGCGGACGGGCAGCGGATCGTGGCCGATAACAAATTGCTGCCGATCCGATGAGCCGGCGGCGCCGCAAGCCCAATCGGCCCCGCACATCCGGCCCGGCCGGGGCGGGGCCGTCCGCGCGCCCCGTCGGCGCCGTCCGGCGGGCGGGGGCGCCGGTGGAGCGCGCGATGCACGGACTCTTTCTGCTCTGCGGCCTGCTGGCCGTGGCCGCCGTCCTCTTCATGGCGGTCTATATGGTCGCCTCGGGCGGCCCCGTCATCGCGAAGGTCGGCCCGGGGCCGTTCCTGCTGGGCCAAACCTGGGACCCGGAGCGGGCACAGTTTGGGATCCTCCCGATGATCCTCGCCTCCCTGGCGGCCACCCTCGGCGCCGTCCTCGTCGCGCTGCCCGCCGGCATCTTGTCGGCCGTCTTTTTGGCCAAGCTCGCGCCGCCGCGCATCGCCGCCGCCTTGCGGGCGCTCATAGACCTGCTCGCGGGCATCCCCTCGGTCGTCTACGGGCTCCTCGGCGCGCTGCTCATCGCGCCCGCCATCTTCCGGCTGCAGACGGTGCTCGGGCTCCCCACCCGGGGCAGCCTGCTCGCGGCGATTTTGCTGCTGGTCATCATGATCCTGCCGACGATCATCAGCGTCTCCGAGAGCGCCATCCGCTCTGTGCCCGCGCCCTATGAGGACGCGGCGCTGGCGCTTGGCTCCACCCGGCTGCAGAGTCTCTTCAAAGTGACGGTGCCCGCCGCCCGGAGCGGCATCGCCGCGGGCGCCGTGCTGGGCACGGGGCGCGCCATCGGCGAGGCCATGGCGGTCATCATGGTGGCCGGGAACGCCGCCATCCTGCCGGAGCTGCTGAAGCCGGTGCGCCTGCTGACCGCCTCGATCCCCCTCGAGTGGGCCTACTCCGGCGGGCTGCACCGCGAGGCGCTGTACGGGATCGGCCTCACGCTCTTCGTCTTCATCATGATCATCAACATCGTGCTGAACCACATGATCAAAAAGGGCGGTGTGTCGCTTGATGTCTGAACCGGCCGGCATCGGCCCGATCACCGTAAAGAAGCGGCGCGGCGGGGAGACGGCGCTGTACGGCCTCATCTACCTGCTGTCGGCCGGCATCCTGGTGATGGTGCTGTACTTTGTCATCTACATTTTGACGCGCGGTATCCCCGCGGTCACGCCCGCCTTTTTGACGACGGCGCCCAACCCGATCGAAAAAACCGTGGGCATCTTCCCCAGTCTGGTGAATACGCTGTATATCATCTTCTTCTCGCTGCTCATCGCTGTCCCCTTCGGCGTGGGCGGCGCGATCTACCTGAACGAATACGCGAAACACCGGCGGCTCACCGCTCTTATCGAGTTTGCCGCCGGCGTCCTCTCCGGCATCCCGTCCATCCTATACGGGATCTTTGGCTATGTGTTCTTCTGCCTGCTGCTGGACCTCAAGGTGTCGCTGCTCGCGGGCGTGCTCACGCTGACCATCATGGTGCTGCCGATCATCCTGCGCACGACCCAGGAGGCGCTCAGAACCGTGCCGGTCTCCTACCGGGAGGGCGCGCTGGGCCTCGGCGCCGCCAAATGGCACATGATCCGGACCCTCCTGCTGCCCTGCTCGCTGAAGGGCGTCTTGGCCGGCGTCATCCTCTCGATCGGCCGCATGGTCAGCGAGAGCGCGGCGCTGCTCCTCGTGGCCGGCGGCAGCGCCATGTACATGCCGGCGGGCAGTCTGTTCGACCAGCTGGCGAGTTCCGGCTCCACCCTCTCGGTCGAGCTGTACCGCTACGCCTACTCACGGGGCGACAACGAGACCGCGTTCGGCATCGCGGCGGTGCTGCTGTTCATCGTGATCACGCTGAACATCCTGACACGGCTTGTGGCCCGCCGTCTGACGGCGACCGGCCATTGAGATTGAGCTCGCCCGCGTGGCGGGTACACCAGATATGTGGCATGGGGAGGAAACAAGATGACGATGGAGAATGCCCGGCCGCGGGACGCCCGCGCGGAAAATGTCCGGCCGCGGGATGTCCGGGCGGAATACGTTCCGGCGGAGAACGTCCGGCTGTATACGAAGGACCTGCACCTGTATTACGGCGATGTCCACGCGCTGAAGGGCGTCGACATGGAGATCCGCGGACACCATGTGACCGCGCTGATCGGGCCGTCCGGCTGCGGAAAGTCCACCTGCCTAAAGACGCTCAACCGCATGAACGATGTGGTGCCGAAGGTCCGGATCACCGGCTCCGTCGTGCTCGACGGGGAGGATGTCTACGGAAAGGCGGTGGACGTGACGGTGCTGCGCCGGAAGGTGGGGATGGTCTTTCAGGCGCCCAACCCCTTCCCGATGAGCGTGTACGACAACATCGCCTACGGCCCCCGCGTTCACGGGGTCAAACGGCGCATCGCGCTCGACGAAATCGTGGAGCGGAGCCTGACCGGCGCCGCGCTCTGGGACGAGGTGAAGGACCGCCTGAAAAAACCGGCGCTCAGCCTGTCGGGCGGCCAGCAGCAGCGGCTGTG
>JAIRML010000211.1 GCA_031258665.1 Oscillospiraceae bacterium
AGCAGCAGCGCGTCGCCATCGCCCGCGCCATTGTCAACCACCCGCAGGTACTCCTCCTCGACGAGCCGCTGGGCGCACTCGACCTCAAGCTGCGCAAGGAGATGCAGATCGAACTCAAACGGATCCAGCAACAGGTGGGCATCACCTTCATCTACGTCACTCACGACCAGGAGGAGGCGCTGACGATGTCGGACACGGTTGTCGTCATGAACGACGGCGTGATCCAGCAGATCGGCACGCCGGTGGACATCTACAACGAGCCGAAGAACGCCTTTGTGGCCGACTTCATTGGGGAGAGCAACATCGTACCCGGTATCATGCACCGGGACTGCGCCGTCAGCTTCGCCGGCCGGGCCTTCCGCTGCGTAGACACGGGCTTTGCCCCGGACGAGCCGGTGGACGTGGTCATCCGTCCGGAGGACATCCGGCTGTCGCCCCCCGAGGAGGGGCAGCTCGACGGAGATGTGCTCTCCGTCACCTTCAAGGGCGTCCACTATGAGATGATGGTGCGCGCGTGCGATTTCACCTGGATGATCCACTCCACGGCCAGCGAGCCGGTCGGCACCCGGGTGGGGCTCTCGGTGCGGCCCTTCGACATCCACATCATGCACAGGCCGGAGGCGGCCTCGTGAGCCGCCGGCTGCGGCTCACGGCGGCGCCGTACGCGCTGTACGCGCTGGTCTTCATCGCGGCGCCGCTGCTGCTCATCCTTTACTACAGCCTGACCACCGGGCAGGGCGCGACCCTGTCGCTGGACAATTTTCGTCGTTTCTTCGACTTCAACGACACGGTGTACCTGCGGGTGCTCTGGCGTTCGCTGTGGATCGCCGGCGTGAGCACCGCGATCTGCTTCGTACTGGGCTACCCCATGGCCTACATCCTGTCCCGGATGAAGGCGCGCACCCGCAACATCGTCTCTTTTTTGTTCATTCTCCCGATGTGGATGAACTTTCTCCTGCGCACCTACGCCTGGATGACGCTGTTGGAGCGCACCGGCGTGATCAACACGGCGCTGAAAAGTGTGGGCCTGCCGTCGCTGGAGATCATGTACACCACGGGCGCCGTCATCCTCGGCAATGTCTACAATTTTTTGCCGTTCATGATCTTGCCGATCTACACCTCCCTGACGAAGATCGACCGGAACCTCATCGAGGCGTCGGAGGACCTGGGCGCCGGGCGCGCGGTCACCTTCTTTCGCGTCATTTTCCCGCTCTCCTTCCCCGGCATCATGAGCGGGCTCACCATGACCTTCATGCCGGCCGTCACCACCTTCATCATCTCCAAGCTGCTGGGCGGCGGGCAGAACGCGCTGATCGGCGACCTGATTGAGAAACAGTTCAAAGTGGCCGGGGACTGGGGTTTTGGGTCGGCCATGTCAGTCATTTTGATGGTGCTGATCTTGCTGTCGATGAATGCGCTCTCCCGCTATGAGAAGGAGAACGCGGGCGGGGGGCTGATGTAAATGAAAGTGTTGAAAAACGTCTACTCGGGCCTGATCTTTCTGTTTCTTTACGCCCCCATTGCTGTCCTCATCGCGTTTTCGTTCAACGCCGCCAAATCCCGCGGGACTTGGGGCGGGTTCTCGTTTCGCTGGTATGAATCGCTGGCGCACAACGCCGAGATCCTCCACGCGCTGCGCAACACACTGATCATCGCGCTGCTCTCCGCCGCCATCGCCACCATCATTGGCACGGCGGCCGCGCTCGGTATGCACCACATGCGCCGGGGGCTTGCCAATTTCATGCTCAACGTCACCTATCTGCCCGTCCTGAACCCGGACATCGTCACGGGCATCTCTCTGCTGATCCTCTACGTATTCCTCGGGATCAATCTGGGCTTTTCCTCGCTGCTGCTGGCCCACATCACGTTCAACATCCCGTACGTCATTTTGTCGGTGAGTCCGCGCCTCAAGGGCATGAACCGGCACATCTTCGAGGCGGCGCTCGACCTTGGCGCGGGGCCGGCGCGGGCGTTCTTCAAGGTGATTGTCCCCGAGATCCTGCCCGGCATCGTAAACGGTTTCCTGCTGGCCGTCACCCTCTCCATCGACGACTTCGTGATCTCCTTCTTCACCGCCGGGCCCGGGGTGTCCACACTGTCCATCACCATCTACTCCATGGCCCGCAAGGGGATCAAACCGGAGATCAACGCCCTCTCCTCCATCATGTTCGTCGTGGTGCTCCTGCTACTGCTGACCGTCAACATCCGCACCGACCGCGACGTCCGCCGCCGCGCCCAAAACCACATGCGCTCCCGTTCCCCGAGGGCGTTGTCCTCCCGGGAACGCTGAAATTCTGCCACAAAGGAGAAGAGTAAATTGAAACAGTTTCGCTGCCTTCGCTGTGGACTGCTGGCGCTGTGCCTGTTGCCGCTGGCGTCTTGCGGGTCCTCGTCCGGGCCGGGCGGCGGTCCGACGCTCAAAGTGTTCAACTGGGGAGATTACATCGACCCGGAGGTGACGGCGCTCTTTACGCAGGAGACCGGGATCAAGGTCATCTACACCATGTTTGACGCCAACGAAGACATGTACACCTCGATCAGGGCCAGCGGCGGCGTGTCCCACGACGTGGTCATCCCATCCGACTACATGATCCGCAAGATGATCAACGAGGACATGCTCCGCACGATCGACCTGGACAACGTCCCCAACTACGCGCTCATCGACGACCGCTTCAAAAACCTGGACTTTGACCCGCAAAACGAGTACTCCGTGCCCTACATGTGGGGGACCGTGGGCATCGCCTACAACACAACGATGGTGGACGAGCCGATCGACTCCTGGACGGCGCTGTGGGACACGCGGTACCAAAAAAACATCTTTATGATGGACAGCGTGCGCGACAGCCTGGGGATCACACTGAAAATGCTGGGTTACTCGATGAACACGAAGAACGGGGCCGAGCTGGAGGAGGCGTACAACAAGCTGGTGGAGCAGAAGCCTCTGGTGCTCGCCTACATCGGAGACGAGGTCAAAGACAAGATGATCGCCGGCGAGGCGGCGTTGGCCGTCGTCTACGCGGGCGACGCCATCACGATCTCGGAGCAAAATCCCGACATCGCCTATGTCATCCCCCGGGAGGGCTCCAACCTGTGGGTGGACTCCATGTGCATATTGAAAACCTCCGAAAACCCGGAGGCCGCCGAGGCGTTCATCAACTTCATGTGCAGCACGCCCATCGCCCTGCGCAACTGGGAGTATATCAACTACTCCTCCCCGCAGAAAGAAGTCATCGCACAGATGCCGGAAGAATTGCAAAACAGCTCGGCGCGCAACCCCTCGGCCGAGGAATTGGCGCGCTGTGAGGTCTTTGAAGATCTGTCGCAGACGACACAATATTACGAGGATCTCTGGACCCGCCTGATCGGCGCCTGAGACGGGGAACAAAATGAAACCCCTCTTCGTCTAACCACACATCGGCCTTGTTTCGTCATGCGTCACCCAACGTGGGCTGCCACCGCAGCCCACAACCCAAATTCTCGTTTTTTGTTGCCGCTTCGCGGCAACAAGGTAATAACATGGGAGGGATTGTGGTGAAACGGACACCATACACACGGGTTCTATCGCTGGCGGCGGCGGCGCTGCTGATCCTGCTGCTTCTGGCGGCCTGCGGCGGCGGGATGTCCTCAAGCCCCCAACGCACCATGGGCGACGGCGCCGCGGCGCCGGCCGCTGCGGAGAGCCACCCAGACTCGGCGCCGGCGCCTCAACCGTCGCCGGCGTATGCCGCCGACGCGGGCGAGGGCGGCGCGGGCGGCGGCTCCGGCGCCACGGCCACACAGCCGCCGGACACGTTCCACTTCGCCTCGCAGAACGTTCTGCCCGACCCGGCGCGCAAACTGATCCGCGAGGCGGCCCTCGTGGTGGAGACCACGGATTTCGCGGGCGGTACGGCGGAACTGGAACGGCTCTGTGCCAGCGCGGGCGGGTATGTGGAGAGTTCCACTGTCCCCGGGCTGT
This sequence comes from Oscillospiraceae bacterium, assembly GCA_031258665.1. Lineage (GTDB taxonomy): Bacteria > Bacillota > Clostridia > Oscillospirales > UBA929 > JAIRTA01. Next base: position 3,959 of record JAIRML010000211.1, read on the forward strand.
CGCTGACCGCCGGCACACGGGCGATGCGCAGCGCCCACTACCTGTTTCGTATCCCCGTCGGGGAATACGCGTACTTCGTACAGACAGCCGGTCAGGCCGGGAACTTGCTTTCCCGGACGGAGACCTCCACAGACATCACCGACAGCTACTTCGACACGGAGGCGCACCTCAAGGTACTGCTGATACGGCGTGACCGGCTGCTTGTCCTGCTGGAGGAGGCGACGGACAGCAAGGCCATTGTCGACTTTGAACAATCGCTCTCAGAAACCCAATACGAGATTGAGCGGCTGACGGGCACGCTGCAAAAGTACGACGCCCTGGTCTCGTACGCCACCGTCGACGTGACGCTGCAGGAGGTCGTCTCCTACACCGACCCGCCGGCGATTGTGGTGGAGCCGGAGACCACGGGCGGGCGGATTGCGCAGCTGTTCGGCGACTCCGCACACAAGATCGGCGACTTCTTCGTCTCCCTCTTTGTCTTCTTCGCCGGCAACATCCTCTACCTGCTGCTGTCCGCGGCTCTGCTCATCTTGCTGCTGCTGCTCATCCGAAAACTGCGGACCCGGCCCAAAAAGCCGAAACAGCCAAAACCCATGCCGGTTTACCCGGGGTACCCCATCGCCACCCAACCCGCAAACCGGCCGACAGCGCCCCCGGCGGCCCCCGCACCGGCGGCGCCCGCCGTCAGGACACCGGCGCCCGGGGCGCCCGAGGCGGCTGGTGATCCGCCGGGGTCCAACAACGAAACGAAATAGACCCAACGTGGGCTGCACCCGCAACCCAAAATTCTTATTTTTCATTGCCGCTTCGCGGCAATGAGATGTAAACGTGGGCTGCAGGGGCAGCCC
>JAIRML010000261.1 GCA_031258665.1 Oscillospiraceae bacterium
CACAAACTGGCCCGCGTCGTCTGTGAACATCTGCCCGACCGGCGCGGGTTCGCCGCCGCCGGCCGCCAACAGCATGACCAGGGCGTCGGCGATCGGCCGGCCGCCGTGCGCCTCCCGCACCACGCCGTGGATCGACGAACGCCGGTCCGGCTCCAGATGTACCGCTGTCTCCACCCGCTCTCCTTCGCCGGGGCGGACATAAAATTTGGTAAACGCGCTCACCCTCATCCCCTCCCCTCCGAGACCCAGCAGGCGCTCTGCCCCATTCTATGCCCCCGCCGCCCCGGTGTGAGCCCGCCTTGACAAGCGCGCCGGGAACGCATACAATCAAATACGGCGGTGTTACCCGAGGTTCATTCGGTGTCCTTGCCACAAACACCGTAAATCCATTCGGTAGAGGAAGTCGGTCATGGCTACAGAGAAAAAAGTGGAACAGATCACGGCCCGGGACGTCGATTTTGCCCAGTGGTACACGGATGTTGTCAAAAAAGCCGAACTCATCGACTATTCCAGTGTAAAGGGCTGTGTGATCCTGCGGCCGTACGCCCACGCGCTCTGGGAAAACATCCAACGCACGCTGGACGGCATGTTCAAAGAGACAGGCCACGAAAATGTCTCCATGCCGCTTTTTATCCCCGAATCGCTGCTCCAAAAAGAGAAGGACCACGTTGCGGGCTTTGCCCCCGAGGTGGCCTGGATCACGCATGGAGGCGGCGAACCGCTGACAGAGCGCCTGTGCGTGCGCCCGACCTCCGAGGTGCTCTTTTGTGAGCACTACGCCCACATCATCCAGTCCTGGCGCGATTTGCCGAAGCTCTACAACCAGTGGTGCAGTGTCGTGCGTTGGGAGAAGACCACGCGCCCCTTCCTCAGGAGCCGCGAATTTTGGTGGCAAGAGGGGCACACGATCCACGCCACCCGCGAGGAGGCCGAGGAGGAGACGCTTCGGATGCTGCATGTCTACGCGACATTTGCCGAGGAAACGCTCGCCATGCCGGTTGTCAAAGGCCAAAAGACCGCGTCTGAGCGTTTTGCCGGCGCCGAGAACACCTACACCATCGAATGCATGATGCACGACGGCCAGGCGCTGCAGTCGGGAACCTCCCACTTCTTTGGGGACGGCTTTGCCCGCGCCTTCAACATCCAGTTCACCGACCGAACCAACACGCTGCAATATCCGTTCCAGACCTCCTGGGGGCTCTCCACCCGGATCATCGGCGGCATCATCATGACCCACGGCGACGACAACGGGCTGGTCCTGCCGCCGCGCATCGCGCCGGTACAGGTCGTGGTGATCCCCGTGGCGGCTCACAAGCCGGGCGTCCTTGAGGCGGCCCGGGCGCTACGCGCCCGGCTGCGCGCGGCGGGGCTGCGCGCCCGGCTGGACGACAGCGACCAGAGCCCCGGCTGGAAGTTTGCCGAACACGAGATGAAGGGCGTGCCGCTGCGTGTCGAGCTGGGCCCGCGCGACCTCGCGGGGGACCAATGCGTGCTGGCGCGCCGGGACACCGGCGCGAAACAGACGGCGCCGCTGGAGAGCGCGGAGGCGGCCGCCGCGGCCCTGCTGGAGGAGATCCAATCGCATCTTCTCGAAGCCGCGCGGACGAACCTGCGGGAGCGCACCCACACGGCCGCCTCGCTGGAGGAGATGCGGCACATCGCCCAGACCCAGGGCGGCTTTGTGAAGACCATGTGGTGCGGCGGCGCCGCCTGCGAGGAAAAAGTCCGGGAGGTCACCGGCATGAAGTCCCGCTGTGTCCCCTTTGCCCAGGAATCCCTCGGCGACGCCTGCGCGTGCTGCGGCGCAAAGGCGGACACCATGATCTATTGGGGTTTCCAATATTAGTAACTTATGGCCGCGAAGCGGCCATAAAAAACGAGAATTTTTCGTTGTGGGCCGCGGAGGCAGCCCACGTTGGTAACTTTCAGGCCGCAAGACGGCTCCCGCGGTGTGCGCCACGGGAGCCGTCTTGCGATCTTTTTGAATGTTTGAGTGTTAAAACATTGATTTTTTGTGCGAGCGCCACCCTTTTACCCACACTTTTTTCGAAAAAATTGCGACCGGCCTATAGCATTGCGGCCGCTCTTGTGATATAATTAGCAATTGGAGATCGTTATTTGTCTAACGTGGGCTGCCTCCGCAGCCCTGGGCCCAAATTCTTGTTTTATTTGTTGAAAAACTTTGTTTTTCAACAACACGGGGGTGGATCGAGGCGCTGAGGCGCCTCGCGGGGTGCGGTTTGCGGAAATGAATTCCGCAAACCGCGGGTGGGATCTGTCCCCAAAAAATTCTTGTTTTTTGTTGCCGCTTCGCGGCAGCAAGGTACTGACGGCACCCTAATTTTCCCAAATCTGCCCGAATAAGAGGAGGCTCACAGCATGCCGAACACAAAGACCGTTGTCCCCTTTGCCGGGACGGCGGAGCAGGAACAGCGGCTGGCGGACGTCATCGCGCGCCACAAGGGGCAAGCCGGCGCCGCCATGCCGGTGCTACAGGAGGCACAGGGGATCTACGGATATCTGCCGGAGGAAGTCCAGATCAAGGTGGCCGAAGGTCTGGGGATCTCGCTTTCCGAGGTCTATGGAATCGCCTCTTTTTATACGCAGTTCTCTCTGAACCCCAAGGGCCAGACCGAAGTCAACGTCTGCCTGGGCACCGCCTGTTATGTCAAGGGCGCGGGTGAGATCCTGGCCCGCGTCGAGCGCAAGCTCGACTGCAAGGCCGGCTCGGTCACGCCGGACGGAAAATTCTCCGTCGACGCCACCCGGTGTATCGGCGCGTGCGGCCTGGCCCCCGTCATCGTCGTGGGCGGCGACGTTTACGGCCGGCTCGTGCCCGACGATATAGACGCCATTTTAGACAAATACATGTGAACCGATGAAGGAACTCTCGCTCCATATTTTGGACATCGCGGAAAACAGTCTGGCGGCGGGCGCCTCTCTCGTCGAGATCTCCCTCACCGAGGAGGCGGGCGCGCTGACTGTCACAGTCCGGGACAACGGCCGCGGTATCCCGCCCGACATACTGCCCGCCGTGGCGGACCCTTTTACCACCACCCGCACCACCCGCCCGGTGGGGCTGGGGCTCCCCTTTTGGAAGATGGCCGCCGAACAGACCGGCGGGCGGTTCTCCATTGAGAGCGCCGTGGGCGTCGGGACATGCGTCACCGCCGTCTTCGTGTCCGGCCACATCGACACGCCGCCCATCGGCGACATGCCGGGCACGCTCGTCACCCTGGTACAGGGGCACCCGCGGGTTGACTTTCTCTACACACACCGCGCGGGCGGCGTCGATTTCACGCTGGACACCCGCACCCTGCGGGACACGCTGGAGGATGTGCCGCTCGACAGCCCGGATGTGCTGGCCTGGCTCTCGGACTTTTTGCGCGAAAATTTGAGAATATAAAATTTGAGAATTATGATTAAGGAGTTGTCAGCATTGAAAACCTTGGCAGAACTCAATGCCATCCGCGACAGAGCGCGCGCCCAGATGGGAGCGCTCCGGGATGGCGGCGAAAATAACACCCGCCTCGTCGTGGGCATGGCCACCTGCGGCATCGCGGCCGGCGCCCGCCCGGTGCTGGCGGCCTGCCTTGAGGAGGTCCAGCGGCGCGGCCTCTCCAACCGGGTGACCGTCACGCAGACCGGCTGCATTGGCGTGTGCCGTCTGGAGCCGATCGTCGAGGTCTTTGTCCCCGGTGAGGAGAAAGTCACCTACGTGAACATGACGCCGGAGAAAGTCTCTCAGGTCGTCGCGGAGCACATTGTGAACGGCCGCGTCAAGATGGAGTACACGATCGGCGCCAACCAATGAATGTCGGCCCCGGCGGTCCGCCGCGGGCGCGGCGCGCCGGTCTTTCCCCGGAAAACGGGGGACAACATCATGCCAAGCGGCATGGGAGGGATATGCCATGGAACTTGTCAGAAGCCATATTTTGGTCTGCGCCGGCACCGGCTGCAGTTCGTCGGGCAGCGAAAAGATCATCGCTTCGCTGGAGAACGAGCTGCGGGCGGTCCACCTCGAGAAGGAGGTGCGCGTCATCAAGACCGGGTGTTTCGGTCTGTGCGCGCTGGGCCCCATCGTCGTCGTCTACCCGGAGGGCTCGTTTTATTCCCGCGTCACGCCGGGCGACACGGAGGAGATCGTCAAAGAGCACATCTTAAAGGGCCGCGTCGTGCGCCGTCTGCTGTATCAGGAGACGGTGCATGGTGACGAGATCAAGTCTCTGAACGAGACGGGCTTTTACAAAAAACAGCTTCGCATCGCGCTGCGCAACTGCGGTGTGATCAACCCGGAGGTCATCGACGAGTACATCGCGTTTGACGGCTATCAGGCCCTCAGCCGCGCGCTCACCGAGCAGACCCCCGGCGAGATCATCGAGATCATCAAAAACTCCGGCCTGCGCGGGCGCGGCGGCGGCGGATTCCCCACCGGCCTCAAATGGGAATTTGCCTTCAAACAGCCGCCGGGCCAAAAATATGTCTGCTGCAACGCCGACGAGGGCGACCCAGGCGCCTTCATGGACCGCTCCATTCTGGAGGGGGACCCGCACAGCGTCATCGAGGCCATGGCCATCGCCGGCTACTGCATCGGCGCCAACCAGGGCTATATCTATGTGCGCGCCGAGTACCCCATCGCCGTCGAACGGCTGCGGATCGCCATTGCCCAGGCCAAGGAGTACGGGCTGCTGGGCGAGAGCATCTTTGGCAGCGATTTCTCGTTTGATCTGGAGATCCGCCTCGGCGCCGGCGCCTTTGTCTGCGGCGAGGAGACCGCCCTGATGACCTCCATCGAGGGCCACCGCGGCGAACCGAGACCGAGACCGCCCTTTCCGGCCGTAAAGGGGCTGTTTGGCAAACCCACGATCTTAAACAACGTGGAGACATACGCCAACATCTGCTGGATCTTAAACAACGGCGCCGCGGCCTTCCGCGCCATCGGCGCCGAACGCTCCGCCGGCACAAAGGTGTTCGCGCTGGGCGGCAAGATCGTCAACACCGGCCTTGTCGAGATCCCCATGGGCACCACGATGCGCGAGGTGGTGGAGGAGATCGGCGGCGGCTGCCCAAACGGCAAGGCTTTCAAGGCCGCGCAGACCGGCGGCCCGTCCGGCGGCTGTATCCCCGCCTCGATGATCGACACACCGATCGAATACGACACGCTGACGGCCATCGGCTCGATGATGGGTTCGGGCGGCATGATCATCATGGACGAGGACAACTGCATGGTCGATATCGCGAAATACTTTCTCGACTTTACGGTGGACGAGTCCTGCGGCAA
>JAIRML010000264.1 GCA_031258665.1 Oscillospiraceae bacterium
CGCAGCACGGCGGCGGTGTAGGCCTTGTTCTGCGAGATCTCGACGCTGGGCAAAATCGCGTCGCCGAAGCGCTGCAGCAGGCGGAGATTGCCATTTTCGTCGGCCACGGAGAGAGTGACGCCCACGCCGAGAGCGCGGGATGTCTCTTTGGCGGTCTGCGCCAATGACTCACAGATCTCTTCCGTCAAGACAAATGTGCTCATAGCTGCCCTCCTTTTTTCGCATACCGGTCTGCCTGGAGCCATATATTCGTAACAGAGCAGACCCGCAGGACACTGAAAATTTCACATGGTTTTGTGCCGTGGAAAGGGATGGACCGCTGTCATGGAACTAAAAATGCGCACCATTCATTTTTTTGAGCCGATTTTAGAGAGTGACGCACTCCGAGAGGAGTCGGCCGAGATCATTGTGCCGGACATGTTCCCGGACATCTCGCGCGTGCTGGACACCTCGGGGCTCGCCGTCGTAAAGGAAAAGAGCCTCAGGGAGGAGCAGGCCGAAATTTTTGGTGTGGTGAAGGCCAGCGTACTCTATGTGCCGGAGGGAGAACAGGGGTTGAAAAAGGTGGACGTCACCTTGCCGTTTTCCCATCTGTTTGAGGGGCGGGGCATCGGCCCGGGGGACAGAGCCGTCGCGCGTGCGGCGGTGCTGTCGGCCGAGACATACCCGGTCAACCCCCGTAAAGTACAGGTGAGGGTGAGCGTTCGGCTCGACATCACTGTCTACCATGCGGCGTACTGGGAGATCTGTCAGGACGTGGAGGAGGCCGCGCGGTACGGCATTCACACGCGCAGGGAGATCGGGAGCGCCTATCTGCCGGTGGTGGTGAGCGACAAAATCTTTACCGTGACGGACGAGTGGGAGGCGCCGGGCAGCCGGCCGCCCATATTTGAAATCCTGAGGACGGACATACGGCTGCACACCCAGGAGGCCAAGCCTGTCGGGAACAAATTGGTGTTTAAGGGCGCCGCCTTTTTGCGGATTCTCTACGCGGGTCCGCCCGTCGGCGCGGACCCCGCCGACGACATCGTCCTGCTGGAGCAGGAGGTGCCGTTCTCCCAGATCATCGAGTGGGGGGCCGGCGAGGAGGCGTGTGACTGCGTGGTGGACCTGCAACTGGCCGGATTGGAACTTGATCTGCGCGACAGTCTCTCCGGCGAGAGTCGGCTCCTCGGCGTGACACTGCAGGTGGACGCCCAAGCCGTCGGCATGTCCCCATGCGACATAGAGACTGTGACAGACCTGTATTCGACCGACTATGGCCTGCTGCCGGAGTTTCGCACCTACCGGGTGGGGCGGTTGCTGGACCGGTCGGTGCGCCGGCAGGCCGTGCGCGAAAGCGGCGAAACAGGCCGCCCGGTCAGCGCGGTGGCCGCCGCGCAGGTGGCGCTTGGCCCCGTGGGGCAGCAACGGGCGGAGAACCAGCTGACGCTCACCGCGCAGGCCACCGTAAACGTCGTCTATGTGGCGGACGACAGGCGGTTTTATGAGCTCTCCTGGCAGATCCCTGTGTCTCATACGTTGGAGGCGCCCGCCGACGCCCTGTGCTCGGCGGCGGCCTATGTGTGCGGGGATGTGCTGGCCACCGGCACGCACGACGGCGTGGAGGTTCGGTTCCCTGTGGATTTTGCCGTCACGCTGTCAGCGACCCAGCCGCTCACCGCCCTCGCCGCTGTCGAGATCGACCGGGAGGCGGTCAGGGATCACAGCGGTCAGCCCTCGGTGGTGCTGCGGCGCGCCCGCAAGGGGGAGACCCTGTGGCAGCTCGCGAAGGCCCACGGCACGACGACGGGGGACATCGCGCAGGCCAACCGTTTGGAGGAGGAGGCGCCCCTCGCGGCCGGGCAGATGCTGTTGGTCCCCCGGCACCGGTGAGGCGTTTCATGTTGTGTCACCCTGTCGCAGGCGGCTGAGCGGGTGGGCCCGGGCGGCCGCGCGCAGTTCCGCGCCCTCGACATGTGTGTAGATCTGCGTGGTGTTGAGATGTTCGTGCCCCAGCAGTTCCTGCAGGGTGCGGACATCCACGCCGTTTTGCAGCATGAGCGTGGCCGCCGTATGGCGGAGTTTGTGCGAGGAGTAGAGCGTGCTGTCGAGACCGGCGGCGGCCAGATGTTTCTTGACTGTGACGTGAATGGTCTTTACGCTCAGGCGGCGGCGGTTGCGAGAGACGAAGAGCGCGTCTTTGTCGAGGGAGGGCCAATGTATTCGCATGGTCCGCCACCGGGTCAGAGCGTCCAAGCAGGCGTCGTTTAAGTACAGGAGACGCTCTTTGTTGCCCTTGCCCACGACGCGAAGCGTGTCGCCGCGCACATCGGAGAGGTTCAGCCCGGCCAGCTCTGAGATCCGCAGGCCGCAGTGCAAAAAGAGGGCGAGCATGCAGTAGTCCCGCTCGCGGTACGGGCCCGCGACCGCGGCCAGCAGCGCCTCGCACTCCTCGAGAGAGAGATAGCGCGGCAGGCTTTTGCGCAGCTTGGGGGCGTCCAGGTCCTGCATAGGGTTTTCGGTCAGCAAATGCGCCTTGACAGTCAGGTATTTGTAAAAGGAACGGATGGCGGCCGTCTTGCGGGCCCGGGCCGGCGCGCCCAAGCCGTAGCCGGTGCGCGCGCTGTTGGGCTGCGTCGCCCTGTCGCGCGCCAGGTAGGACATGTACGCGTAGACATCGCTGAGCGTGACGGAGGCCGCGAGGGGCGCGTCCACATCGCCGACGGAGATGCTGTCGAAGTCGGTCTCCGGCGGCACAAGGCCGCGTGACGTCTTGAGAAAACGAAAAAAAGACCGAAGGTCGAGGAAGTACTCGTCGGTCGTCCGGCGGGCGTGGCCCCGTATGGTTTCGTGGTAAGTCAGAAACTCGCGCAGCAGCGGCGAGGCCTCCGTGCGGTAGTCCAAACGCGTCACCCGGCTTTCAATGTCCCGTGGGCTGCGCCCGCAACCCACAACCCGGATTCTTGTTTTGCCGCCATTATATCATGCCGGCGGCGCGCCTGACAAGGGCGCGGAAAAAATTAGGAGGGAAACGGCCCCGGCCGTTTCCCTCCTAAGAGCATGCGGTAAAATACAATTACGAAACGCTGACCGTGACAATATGCGCGGCGCCGCCGAAGTCCTCGTGCGCACGGATCGTGATGAGCGCCGTGCCGGCTTTGACACCCTGTACGCTCCACTTACCTTCCGCGTAGGCCACCTTCGCGACGGCCGGATTGCTGGAAACGACCGTATAGGAATCCTCTGCGGCCTCGTCGGCCGAGACATTCAAAGCCGCCTTGCCCTTGATGCGCAGAGAGATGCGCGCGGAGGAATGTACTTTGACATTTTCCAGCGGCACACCCTTTTTCACGGTCACGCCGCCGAGGGTCACCCAGTAATAGGTGCCGGCCTGCAAGTCAGGTATATTGTCCTCTACCGATTTCTTAACAGGGTACGTCAACTCTGCGACACCCTTGGCATCCGCAGTGAGCTGGTTGAGGTAGTCGAGATTGGTAAAGTTGGGCACATCTTCCTTGGAAGCCAAAAGCGAGAGACGTGTGCCCGGATCATAACCACCACTCGTGATCGTGACGGTACCCGCTGCCTTGTTAAACTCAATGTCGTCGGCATCGAAGGCCAGGGCGCCTACGAGGCAGAACTGCAGGACGAGGGCCGCTGCCAGAAGAAATGCGATAGGCTTTCTTTTCATGCGTATTCATTTCCTTTCTCTACTTCAAAATAGCGTTTTGGTCCCGCCCCACGATGTGCAGTCGCGAAGCGAAGTTCCACGGTACATGTGCAGTGCACCACGGAAGCAGGGGAGACGGAGAACAACAGCGCACAATACTTACATCAATACTTTACCTGATTCTCTGTCAAATGTCAACAGTTTATTTTTAAGTTTTCAAAGGGATTTTTGCCAAAGAGCATCGCGCGGGGCAGCGGATACGGGCGAAATGCGGGCATTCACAAATTTTTCTTACAGCCCCAAGGCTTTCCGGTGTGGCCTCCGTCTGGTGGCGGCGGCGTGCGGCCGACCGGAGATGTAAATATTTGGGATAAATGCCTGTATTTTTTTGCGAAACGCGGCCGAAGCCGGCCGTGGCGCCCCCAAGATGGGCCGCCCCCGCAGCCCACAACCCAAAAAAGCGCGGCGGGCGTGGCCAGCGGGCAGAGGACGCCGCCGGCGGACAAGCCTCTGCGTGCGGGGAAAAGCGAAAAGGTATACCTTTTTGAGCGGGGACACATTTCTACTATATTTATACTTATATCACAAAAATTCTCAAAAAGCAAGGGATTTTATTTATTATTTTTTTGTAGAAAGTGCTCTGTTTTACAATGTTTGCGATAAAATTACGCCTTTTATGCCCCGCTCAAAAAGGTATACCTTTTTGAGCGGCCGTATTTGACGAAATGCGCGCCGGATGGGCGCAAAGGGGGCGAACAGGCCGAAAATTTGGCCTGTTTCGGCAACTGTCCCCGTTGAAAATAGTATGTATTTATTGTAGACATGGATGCGGAACTTGTCGGGATGAATTCAAGAGAAGTTCTTAACTTGTATTGAAAATACCTGGTTACGTCGCTTGACTTATACGTATGAGTACACTATAATTACCTCGACAGGCCTGGCAGAAACCCAACGTGTATTGCGGGCGCACGCTGGCGCCTTGCTGCCGCGAAGCGGCAACAAAAGACAAGAATTTGGGTTGTGGACTGCGGGGGCAGCCCGCGTGGGGAGGGGGAGAGATGCTGAAAATCTTGCTGGTGGAGGGCGAAGCCGCCGTTTTGGAATCCCTCCGCAAAAGCGTACATTGGGAGGAATGCGGCTACACATGTGTGGGCGAGGCGTCCGACGGGGAACTGGCTTACACGCTGATCAAGGAAAAAAGGCCGGACGTCATCATCACCAACATCCAGATGCCGCTCATGGACGGGTTGGAGCTCAGCCGGCTGGTCCGCAGCGAGATGCCGGACATCAAGATCATCATCCTCACGGGGTGCAGCGATTTTCGATGTGTGCAGAGGGCGCTCAGACTCGGTGTCAGTGAATATCTGCTGACACCGGCGGCCGGCGCCGTCATCGTCGAGGCGCTGGCGCGCATCCGAAAGATCATCGAGCGCGAACGCGAGCAGCGGGACTTTCTGGACCGCTGCCACCGCGAGGGTGCTGTGGGGCGCGCGGAGAGTACAAACCGGGCGCCGCCGCGCCCGAACCGCGCGGTGAGCCTCAGCACGCTGGACGCGGGCCAGATCGACAAGACCTTGGTGGAGCGTTTTTTGCGCAGCGGGGTGCGTTCGGAGGCGCGGGCGCTGGTGGAGGAACTCTTTGGCAAGATCGGCCGGGCGCACGCGGAATCGCTGCTGCTCCGGCAGTACCTGGCCATGGACATTCACTTCACGGTCAGCGCGTTTGTCGGCCGGCTCGGCATCGACCAAGAACTGCTCCGGCAGCGGTGCGGCGCCATCGACAACATCGCCTCCGAACTCAGCAGCGTGGAGGGGACGAAGCGGTACCTGAGTCATCTGCTCACGGAGAGCGTCGTCCTGCGGGATGAGGTCTCCCAGCGGCGCTGCAACGCGCTGATCCGCGAGGCGCAGGGGTATATTGAGGAGAACTACAACAGCGACATCTCGCTGAACAAGGTGGCCAAATTTGTCAACGTCAGCCCCACGCATTTCAGCGCGCTGTTCAGGCAGGAGACAGGCACAACCTTCATCGAGCATCTCACCTCCGTGCGGATGGGGAAGGCCCGGGAACTGCTGTGCTGCACGGCGATGAAGGCCTCGGAGGTGGCGTATGAGACGGGCTACCACGACCCGCACTACTTCAGCCATCTGTTTAAAAAAGTCAACGGGTGCACACCGAGGGATTTTCGATACAAAAGGAAGGCCGAGCGATGCAGACAGGAGCGATAGGGCTCTCGCGCCGTGTGATGTTCCGAGCTGCGACTGCCGCGCGGCGCGACGGGT
>JAIRML010000055.1 GCA_031258665.1 Oscillospiraceae bacterium
CCCCCGTCACCGTCCACTGGGCGGTGGGCGCGCGCTGGCCGCCGTACTCCAGCGGCAGGCGATACTGCCGTTCGGCGGCGCAAAAGTGGGAGGAGCTCATCGCCGCCGCTGTCCGGGCGTACCCCGCCGACACCGCCGCCGCCGCCAGCATCAGCCCTTCGGCCATCGTCGCGCAGGCGGCGTACAGGCCAAACAGAGGCCGCCCGGTGCCGCGCAGCCCGAAAGATGTGCCGATGCACTGGTCCAGCAGGTCCCCGGAAAACAGGATGTCGATCCCCTCCAGCGGCAGGCCGGCCTTCTCCGCCGCGCGGACCAACGCCGTCCGCAGCAGGTGGCTTTCGGCCTTTTCCCACGTCTTCTCTCCGCAGAAGGAGTCTGTCTCGACAGCGTCGAAACTGCCTCCAAGCGGTCCTTCGCCCTCCTTCTTCCCGACGACGCTGGCGCAGCCCAGCACACGCGGCGGTTGGTCAAACCGGATGGTCTGCGCCCCCAAACGCGTTCCGGACATCCAGACCCCTCCCCTCTCTGCAGCCAGTATGGCAGTCCGGCGGGATTTTATGCAACCCGGCGGCGTCTCACATGGATGCGGCCCCCGCTTGGGATAGATGACGCACTGTCAAAACACCCCGCCCAACATGGGCGGGGTGTTTTGGGGCTTGTCGTTTTACGCCCCCGCGGGGGCGCCTCTATGTTCCCCCATGCGGCGCCTCCGGCGCGGGCGACAGGGCCAGCATCTTGAGAAGCACCCGGGCGGTAACCATGGCGTCGCCCAGCGCGCGGTGGGCGGCGCCGCCGCGCAAAACCCGCCCGGCGGACACCGCAGCCGCGGCGGCGCGCAAAAATACGGAGCCGTCATCCCACCAGGGATTCTGTGTCCAGCGCGATGACAAGCTCTTCGTTTGTGGGTACGCGCAGGATGTACCCGGGCGCGCCGTCGACCGAGATGACCCCTTCGCCGCCCGGCGCCCCGTTCTTGGCCTCATCGATCGTGAGACCCATGAACGAGAGCCCGGACGAGATCTGCGCGCGCATCCCGGCGTTGTTCTCCCCGATACCGGCCGTGAAGACCAGCGCGTCCACCCCGCCCATGGCGGCGGCGTAGGCGCCGATGTACTTTTTCACCGTGTAGATGAAGATGTCCAGCGCCAGCGCGGCCCGCCGGTTGCCCTGCCCGGCGGCCTCGGCCAGGTCGCGGAAATCGGACGAGACGCCGGAGAGACCGAGCACCCCGGACCTCTGGTTCAGCATCGTGACGAGTTCGGCGGCGGCGCGCCCCTCCCGCTCGCCCAAAAAGCCCAGAATCGCCGGGTCGATCGTCCCGGAGCGGGTGCCCATCGGAACGCCCTCCAGCGGGGTGAAGCCCATGGAGGTGTCCACCGACCGGCCGTTTTGCACGGCGGTGATCGACGAACCGTTGCCCAGGTGGCAGGTGACGATCCGCAGGCTCTCAAAGGGCTTTCCAATGATCTCGGCCGCGCGCTGCGCCACATAGCGGTGCGAGGTACCGTGGAAGCCGTAGCGGCGGATCTTGTATTTCTCGTAATATTCGTACGGGATGGCGTACAGGTAGGCTACCGGCGGCATCGTCTGGTGAAACGCGGTGTCGAACACCGCCGCCTGCGGCACGCCCGGCATGACCTCCAAACAGGCGCGGATGCCCACCAGATTGGGCGGGTTGTGCAGCGGCGCCAGCGGCACGCAGGCCTCAAGTGCGGCGATCACCTCGTCTGTCACGCGCACCGAACCGGAGAAAAATTCCCCGCCGTGCACGACGCGATGCCCCACGGCAAAGATCTCCTCCATGCCGGCCATGACGCCCGTCTCAGGGCCGGTGAGGACCTCCGTGACCGCCCGGATCGCGGCGGCGTGATCCGGCAGCGGCCGGTCGGCCGCATAGGGCGCGCGGCCCTCCACCGTATGTTTGATCCGACCGTCCAGCCCGATCCGCTCGCACTGCCCGCGCGCGCGCGCGGCGCGCCGGTCCATGTCGAACAGCTGGTACTTGAGCGACGAACTGCCGGCATTGATGACAAGAATGTTTTTCATGGTCCGCGTCCTCCTTTTGATGCGCGTGGTTTTTTCCGCGCAGGCGGCGACGCGCCGCCCGCGCGACGGCGGCTTTCCTCCACTATACTAAAAATTGGTGAAAAAAACAACTGTTATATGAGAAATACCCGCGGCGGATCGGGAAATATAATGATATAATGGGGAAAGCGATACCAAGCGCCGCGGGGCGCGGGGGAGGGATCAGATGGACCCGGTCGCCGGCGTCATCGCCGAATACAACCCCTTTCATTACGGGCACGCGCACCACCTCGCGCGTACGCGCGAGGTGCTCGCCGGCGCGCCGGTCGTCTGCGTGATGAGCGGGCACATCACCCAGCGGGGGCAGTTCGCCCTGTGCGAGAAGCACGCGCGCGCGCGCATGGCGCTCGCCGGCGGCGCCGACCTCGTGTTGGAACTCCCCGCCGTCTTCGCTTGCGCGTCGGCGGAGCGTTTCGCGCGCGCCGGCGTTTCGCTGCTCGCGGCCACCGGGGTCGTGACCCATCTCTCCTTCGGCAGTGAGGCCGGCGCGCTGGCGCCGCTGCGCGAGGCGGCAGACGCGATGGCGGACGCGGATTTCCCGGCGCAGGTCAAGGGGCAGCTGCGCCATGGCCTGTCCTACGCCGCGGCCTGCCAGCGGGCGTACGAGGCGCGCCTCGGCCGGCCGGCGCCCTTTTTGCGTGCCCCGAACAACATCTTGGGGCTTGCCTATTTAAAGGCGCTGCACGCCCTCGGCGACCCACTTGTCCCCCTGACCGTGCCCCGCCTAGGGGCGGACCACGACGACCCCCAGCCCCGGGCGCCGTTCGCGTCCGCCTCATTCCTGCGCCGCCGGCTGTCCGAAGGGCTGCCGGTGGCGGGCCTGTTCCCGCCCGACGCCCAGGCCGTCTGGGACACGGAGCGCGCGGCGGGGCGCGCACCCATGCGGGAAGCGGCCTGGGCAGACATGTGCCTGTCGCACCTGCGCCGCTTGGGCGCCGCGGACTTCGCGCGGCTGCCCGATGTCACGGAGGGGCTCGAATTTCGGCTGGCGGCGGCGGCTCGCCGGTCCGCCACCATGGAGGACTTCTACCGGCTGGCGGCGACACGGCGCTATACGCTGGCGCGCGTGCGCCGCATCGCGCTGTGTGCCTTTCTGGGTCTCACGCCGCCGGGGCCGGACACCCCGCCCTACCTGCGCGTACTGGCCGCCGGCCCGGGCGGTCTCCCCCTGCTCCGCCGCATGAAACAAACCGCTTCGCGGCCTCTCTTGGTGAAGCCGGCTTTTGCGCGCAGACTCGGCCCCGACGCGGCGCACTGCTTTGCCCAGGAGGTCCGCGTGACCGACCTGTTCGCGCTGGGTTTCCCTCTCCCCGCCCGCCGCGCCGGCGGCAGCGAATGGACCACAGGCCCCGCGATCTTTTCCACGGTTTGACAAAGTTCACTCGAAACATTGATTTTTCGATTATTTTGTGGTATGCTATGATTCCACTGCAAAAAAACCAAGGAACGGATTGGATATACTGAATAAAGGCCCTCGTTCATTATATTTTTG
>JAIRML010000244.1 GCA_031258665.1 Oscillospiraceae bacterium
TACCCCATTACAACCGCGGGGCCCGGCGCGCCGCCGTCCCCCTCTTTTGATTGCGTGTACCCGCTACGCCGCCGGCGCGAGCTGTTTGATCGAGCGGAACATCCGCCGGATGGACGTCCACTCCTGGGGCGTGACGGGCTGGACGAAGCCGTGTTTGTAGGTGTTGTCCGCCAGAGGGCCGACCAGGATCTCAAGGTTCGTCGTCTCGGTGACGGCGCCGTCTGTCAGGGCGCCGTACCACTTGACAGACTGCCCCAGGATGGTGTCGGACAGGCCGGTCTCGGGCAGTCCGGTCGTATTGAAAGAGGGGGAGAGCCCCGAGTAGATGCCAAAACCCGGCGCGAACTGCCCGACAGGCACGATCTTCTGGACGTACACCACATCGAAGTCGCTGCCGGCTTCCCGATAGTAGACATAGTCCTTTTCGAGCCGGATGCTGAAATCATAAAACGAGACGGTCCGCGCGGAGGTGTCCGGGGCGTATGTGCCCGCCCGGATCGAACCCAGGATGGCCGACGTCATGTCGACGCAACTCTCGCGGTGGGCGAAGGCGTTGGCGTCGATGAATACGGCGGCCATGGCCAGCGTGTTGTCGGCAAAACGGAGCAGGGCGCCGCCCAGCAGGGTCTGGTCCGACGGCGTCAGCGTCTGCGGCGTGAAGACGAGGTAGGAGAGGCCGCCGGCAGTCTTGATGTCGGCGTATTGGTAATTCTCGTCGAGCTGGGCCAGCCGGGCGTCCTCCCGGAGCTCACCCGTACTGGTGCGCAGGAGCGAGGACGCGTACACCACCAGCGTCTGGTTGTGCTCGGAGAGGAGGAGCTGCGTCTCATTGTCGGCGGATGGGTTGGCCCCCATGATGTCGGCGGATGTGAGGGGGATATCTTGTGTCCCCGCCGGCATGTTGACGAGAAACCGGCCGTTTAGCAGAGAGAAGGGCTCCGAGGCCGTCTTGCCCTCCAGCAGCGGGATGCGCACCGGGTCGGAGAGCAGAACAAAGCGCGCGCCGCCGTCCCATTCGACGCCGAGGCCGAAGGCCTCCCCCAAGAAGCGGAGCGGGACAAAAGTGCGCCCGCCCACGAGCCGCGGGGGCACGTCGAGCGCCACGGCTTCGTCGCCCACATAGGCCATGTTGCTGCCCAGGGCCATCGCGAGCGTGGGGCCCGCGCGAAGGTCCGGGCTGATCACAGCCATGTCGGATTCGGGGTACCAGTCGACGAGGCAGCCCAGCGCCTCCGCAATGGCGCGCACCGGGACCAAGGTCCGGCCGCTCTCGATGAATGGGTCGACGTCGAAGATGATCTCTTCGCCGTCCAGAAATACGCGGATCTTGTCGGGCGCGGCCAGCGCCGCCGGGCCGGCGCACAACAACAGACACGCCAGCGCCAGCAGCAGACAGATACTTTTTTTCATGGCTCGGGTCCCCTCTCTTGTTACTTCGTTGTATGTTCATTATAGAAGGAAGACAGATGGAAGTAAAGAAAAATTTGTGCCATGTGCCGCAACCCATCTGTCGTCGGAGAATGTCGATAATTGTTAATGCGTTCAAACATCTCTCTTTTTTTACTTTTCGGTTTACATAGCAAGAAAATGGTGATAATATATTTAAGATTAGCGAGAGTGTGAGGTGCGCGCGCCGCGCCGGCCTGTCGGCAGCGGGGGCGTTTTTGGCCGTTTTTGGCCTGTCTCGCGAATCAATTTGTGTCATATTTCCCCGAAAGTGTGAAGATTCTACCAACGTGGGCTGCGCCTGCAGCCCACAACTCGAATTTTTGTTTTTTGCTGCCGCGAAGCGGTAACAAAGCACCAACGTGGGCTGCGCCTGCAGCCCACAATCCAAATTTTTGTTTTTGTTGCCGCGAAGCGGTAACAAGGTACTACCAAGGAGGAAAACGTCGTATGGCAAGAAAGAAAAAAACAATGGACGGCAACACCGCGGCGGCGCATGTCGCCTATGCATTTACCGATGTGGCGGGTATCTATCCGATCACGCCGTCCTCGGTGATGGCGGAGCTCGCGGACAAGTGGGCGGCGTCGGGGCAAAAAAACGTGTTTGGGCAGACAGTCCGCGTCGCCGAGATGCAGTCGGAGGCGGGGGCCGCCGGCACGGTGCACGGTTCGCTCGCCGCCGGCGCGCTGACCACCACCTTCACGGCCTCGCAGGGTCTGCTTCTCATGATCCCCAACATGTACAAGATCGCCGGCGAACTGCTCCCCGGCATCATCCATTGCTCGGCCCGCGCCCTGGCTTCCCACGCGCTCTCAATCTTTGGGGACCACTCCGACGTCATGGCATGCCGCCAGACCGGCTTTGCCATGTTGGCCGCGACCAACCCGCAGGAGGTCATGGACCTCGGCGCCGTCGCCCATCTCTCTGCCATCAAGGGCCGTGTGCCGTTCCTGCACTTCTTCGACGGCTTCCGCACATCCCACGAGATGCAAAAAATCGAGGTGTGGGACTACAACACCCTCGATCAGATGCTCGACCACGCGGCCGTGGACGCGTTCCACGCCCGCGCGCTGAACCCGGACCACCCCGTGTTGCGCGGCACGGCGCAGAACCCTGACATCTTCTTCCAGGCGCGTGAGGCTTGCAACACATATTACAATGCCTTGCCGGCTGTTGTGGAGGCCTATATGGGCGCCGTGAACGCCGAGACGGGCGCCGATTACAAGCTGTTCAATTATTACGGCGCGCCCGACGCCGACCGGGTCATCGTGGCGATGGGGAGCGTCTGCGACACTGTTGAGGAGACCATCGATTTTCTGGCGGCCCGCGGCGAAAAAGTCGGTCTCGTCAAAGTGCGGCTGTACCGCCCCTGGGTGAGTGAAAAATTCCTGGGCGTTCTGCCCGAGACCGTCAAGAGCGTCGCTGTGCTGGATCGCACAAAAGAGCCGGGCGCGCTGGGCGAGCCGCTCTACCTCGACGTCGTCACGACGCTCTCCGCCTCCGACCGCGCGGGCGTGCGCGTCGTGGGCGGCCGTTACGGGCTCGGCTCCAAAGACACAC
>JAIRML010000220.1 GCA_031258665.1 Oscillospiraceae bacterium
ATGTCCTTGATGGTGATAAGCCCCTTGAGGGCGAAGTGCTCGTCCACAAGGGGCAGCTTCTCGATCTTATGGCGGCGCAAGATCTCCTTGGCCTCGGTCAGCGTGGTGCCCACCGGCGCCGTGATCAGGCGGCTGCTTGTCATCACCTCGGCGATCGGCTGGGTGAGATCCTCTTCAAACTTGAGGTCGCGGTTTGTCAAAATGCCCACCAGGCGGCCGCCCTGGCAGATGGGCACCCCGGAGATGCGGTACTTTGCCATCAGGTCGTCGGCGTCCTGCAGCAGATGTTCCGGCGAGAGATAAAACGGGTTTGTGATGACGCCGTTTTCCGACCGTTTGACCCTGTCCACCTCCACGGCCTGCTGTTCGATGGTCATGTTCTTGTGGATGACGCCGATCCCGCCCTCGCGCGCGAGGGCGATGGCCATGCGGTTCTCGGTGACGGTGTCCATGGCGGCGCTCATCAGCGGCACGTTGAGGACGATGGACTTTGTCAGATGGGTGCGCAGGTCGATCTCGCGCGGCAGGGTCTCGCTGTGCGCGGGCAGCAGCAGGACATCGTCGAACGTGAGGCCGGCTTTGCTGAATTTGACGGCAAAATCCGCATTGACCATGACAAAAAGCCCCCCTGTATGTTGTCGAAAATGAGAAATTCGGCGCACGGTCGTCGTAGTTTATATCTCATAATTCTACTACATACAGGGGAGCCTGTCAAGCAAATGGATGTCCCAAAATTAGGAAACCCCTGTGTCCGACAGGCCGCGGGCCGTCAGGGTCCGGCCGCCCGCAGGGCCGACAGGCTCATGGAGCGCAGGTCCGCGCAGGCCTGCCGGGCGGCGGCGCGGCGCGCGTCGATGGCCTCGCCGAGGGTCGCGTAAGGCGTGTAGCCGGGGCGGCTGTAGCGCACCTCGTTGTAGCCGGAGGCGTGCAGCGCCTCCAGGGCCGGCACGGCGTCGTACGACAGATGGAAGATCAGATATTCCTCGTAGGCGTGTTCCATCTGCCCGGAGAGGAAGCGGTCCACGTTGAACCGGGCGATGCGCGCGTCGATGTTTGCAAAATTCAGCGCCGCGTACCCGATCAGCAACGTCGCCGTGAGGAGGCGGAAGAACCGGAACCGCGGCCGCAGCGCCTTGCAGAAGACGCCGACGATCAGCGCCGCCATCACCGCCATGCCCCAGAGCGTGAATGTGCGCAGGATCGTCAGCCCGTGTACGGCAATGTACAGGCCCATCCGGTACGCCGCCGAGGCGAGTATGACCGCCGTGAAGCCCATGATCAGCGCGCACTGGGCCCGTATCGTCCGCCAGAGCCCCCGGCGGGACGTGTCTGAGACGTGCAGGCAGCCGAGCGTCAGCGCGAGGTTCAGGCCGGTGACGTAGCACAGCTCGAAGAAGCCGGCGCGCGCGTACTGCGCGTAGCCGGACACGCCCTCGGGCAGCTGAGACGTCGTGCCGCCGAACAGATAGACGAATTGGACGGCGCAAAACAGCGCATAAAGCAGGGTGAAAAGGGACAGCGCCGTGACGAGGACCAGGGGCGGTGTCCGGCCGGCGCCGGCGCGCGGCGCGGCGGCCAGCGCGCGGCGCCGCAGCCCGTAAGCGGCGCTGTAGAACAAGAGCCCCAGGAGGGCGCCGAGGAAGAGCCGCGTCAGAAAGACCCCGAAGGTGGCGGACAGCCAGTCGAGGGACGACAGCACGAGACGGTCGAACACCGCGTCCGCCCCGGCGAGCCAGAGCAGCGCGAGGCCCAGCAGCGGGCACGCGGCCGCCAGGCCGATCAGCACGTGCAGGGCAACTTTCCCGCGCCCGTCCCCGGACAGAGAGCGCGCCGCGCCGAAGGGCCGCGCGAGGTGCGCAAACGGGAGGTAAAACAAATTGAGCGCGCCGCGCAGCAGTGTGCGCGGGCTGTCCCAGGGCGAGTTTTCCCCGTCCCGCAGCAGGAGAAAGAGGACGACGGACAGCCCGGCCAGCGCGAGGAGGTTGAAGGAGGCGAGCAGCCGGTTCGAATACAGCAAAAAAGGCAGCGAGAGGGCCAGCAGCGCCGCGTACAGCGCGAGGCAGGGTGTGGGGGGCCTGGCCGGCCGCCGGCCGGACGTATATAAAAAGAGGATCAGGTGCGCAAAAAGAAAATACAGCAGCACCCCCGCCTGCGGCGCGCCGGCGCGCACACCGGTGATCTGGAGCCACAGAAAACCGATCAGCCACGCGCCGGCCAGCATCCACCGGTCGGGGCCGTCGTAGGTGTAGACCCGGGGGGCATAGGCGGGCGGCGGCGGCCAGGCGGGTGTCTGCTGGGGCGGGGGCCCCCAGGCCGGCTCTGCGGCCCCGGGGGCCGCAGGCCCGGGATGCGCCGCTCCGGCGTACGGGGGGCCGGCGTGCGGCGGCGCGGGGCGCTCAGGGGTTCTCTCCATCGTCTTCCTCTCCTTTCACATACGCAAGGATATCGCCGGGCTGGCATCCGAGCGCGCGGCAGATGGCCGCCAGCGTCGAGAAGCGAACGGCCCGCGCGCGGTTGTTTTTCAGGACCGACAGATTGGCGTGCGTGAGCCCGACCCGTGCGGCCAGTTCCGACAGGCCGATCTTGTGACGCGCCATCACGACATCGAGATTGACTACGATCGGCATATTCTCCCTCCCCAGGCGGTGCGCGCCGGGCCAATCTCCGATTTGGCCCAAGAAATAAAATATTCTCTCCCCAAGCGGTGTGCGCGGCGCTGGACGCGGCGCTGTCAGATCACGAGGTCGTTGTCCTCTTTGAGGCGCGCGGCCTGCTCGAACAGGCGGGCCATCACGAGGCACAGGAGGCCCGCGACAAGAAACACCGGCACGAACAACGTGTTGTAGGCGGTGAGGACTTGGTAGAGACCGTAGGCCGACCACTCGAGGCACAGCCTCACGAGCGCCGCCGCCGAGATGACAAACGAGCAGCGGGCCGCCGTGCCGACGCGGCGGGCGTTTTCCGGCACAAAGAGCCGCAGCGCGGCCAGATTTTTCAGTACGGCGCGGGCTTGCCAAAGCATGACGGCCGAACAGGCGCCGCAGACCTCGTAAAACATGAGACGCCAGAAAAATTCCGGCCACTGGCCCCGGTGGAGTGGGAAAAAGCTCAGCCGGAACACGCCGCGAAACAGATCGGCCCACTCGGCGTTGAACCGCAGAGACAAAAGCGGCGGCAGCAGCGGCAGCACGGCGAGGTTCAGTACGAACGCCCCCGTGAGGATCCAAAACAGCAGTGCCGACAGTGTCTTTGTGGCGTCGGTCTTCATGATTCCGCCTCCCATACGCGTTTTTGCCCGGTACCCCTCTGACGCGGCCGCGGCGCGGCCCGCCCAAGAGCAGTATAAGGCCCGGCGTCTCGTTTGTCAATCTTTTTTTATTGATAATCGATAAAATCATATTGATCATCAAGATATCCCCGGCGGAGGCGGAGGGGACAAATACCGAAAGGCCGCCAAAATCGTGTCAGATTTCAGCGGCCTTTCGGCAGATCGGGTAAG
>JAIRML010000260.1 GCA_031258665.1 Oscillospiraceae bacterium
GACTTCTTTTTTAAAATGACGGCGCCGCACAGCGGGCATTCGCCCGGCGTCGGCTCCGAAACGGGCTTTGTGTTCTTGCAGTCCGGCCAGCCGGGGCAAGCCATGAACCGCCCAAAGCGCCCCATCTTGATCACCATTTTCCGGCCGCAGAGCTCGCACGTCACATCGGTGGGCTCGTCCGGAACCTTGTAGCGCTTTTTGTCCTCGCTGGCCGCGCGCACGGCGTCGGAGAAACCCCCGTAAAACTCGGAGAGCATGGCCCGCCAATCTTTGCGGCCCTCCTCGACCTCGTCGAGATAGCCCTCCATGCGGGCCGTAAACGCCACCTCGATGATATCGGTGAACTTTTCCTTCATCATCGCGGTGATCACCTCCCCGAGCGGGGTCGGGTGCAGCGCCTTGCCCTGACGGACAATGTACTCCCGCCCCATGATCGTCGAGATGGTCGGCGCGTAGGTGGACGGCCGGCCGATGCCCTTCTCTTCCATCGCCCGGATGAGGCTGGCCTCGGTGTAACGGGGCGGCGGCTGCGTGAAGTGCTGCGCCGGCGTGACGCCGGCCAGCGTCAGCGTCTCCCCCTGCCGCAGATTCGGCAGCGCGTCGTCCTTCTCGTCGCTCTCGTCGTCGCGCCCCTCCTCATACACGGCCGTGAACCCCGGGAACTTGACCGCGGTATGGTTGGCGCGGAACACGCAGTCCGCCGAGAGCGTGTCGATGGTCAGCGTGTCGTAGACCGCGTTCTCCATCTGACAGGCGACAAAGCGCTCCCAGACCAGCCGGTAGAGCCGGTACTGATCTTGGTTGAGGTTGCCGCGTACCCGCTCCGGCGTCAGGGTGACATCCGACGGACGGATGGCCTCGTGCGCGTCCTGCGCGCCGCCCTTCGTCTTGTAACGGCGGGGCGCCTTGGGGCAGTAACTTTCGCCGTACTGCCCCCGGATGAACGTGCGCACCTGTGTCAGCGCGTCCTCGGAGAGGCGCTGGGAGTCGGTGCGCATGTACGTGATGAGGCCCGTGAGCCCGAGGCCCTCGATCTCGACGCCCTCGTAGAGCTGCTGGGCGAGCGCCATTGTGCGGCGCGCGCCCATGTTGCACTTGCGCGAGGCCTCCTGCTGCAGTGTGGATGTGATGAACGGCGGCGCGGGGGCACGCCGGCGCTCCCCCGTCTTTACATCGTGCACCGAAAACGGGGCGTTTGAGACGGCCGCCACCACCGCGTCGGCCTCCGCCTGATTCTTCAGCGTGCGCTTTTCGGTCCGGCTTCCGTAAAAATGCGCCTCAAACCGGCCCGGCCCCTCGACACGGTCGAGTGCGACGTCGATGCTCCAATACTCCTCCGGGGTGAAGGCGCGGACCTCCTCCTCGCGGTCGACAACGAGCCGGGTGGCCACCGACTGCACCCGGCCGGCGGACAGGCCGGGCCGCACCTTGCGCCACAGCAGCGGGCTGATCTCGTAGCCCACAATGCGGTCGAGTACCCGGCGCGCCTGCTGCGCGTCCACCAGATGCTCGTCGATGGCGCGCGGGTGCCTGACGCTCTCCTGCACCACCCTGGGCGTGATCTCGTTGAATGTCACCCGCAGCGCCTTCTCATCCGGCAGCCCAAGGAGCTCCTTGAGGTGCCACGAGATGGCCTCGCCCTCGCGGTCCGGGTCGGTGGCCAGGTAGACGTACTCCGCCTTGGCCGCCTCGCTCCGCAGCTCCGCGATGGTCTTTTCCTTGCCCGCGATCGGCTGGTAGTTTATTGTAAATCCGGCGTCCACATCCACGCCCATCGCGGATTTGGGCAGGTCTCGCAGATGCCCCATGGTGGCTTTGACCCGGAAATCATTTCCCAGATATTTGCCGATGGTCTTCGCCTTGGCCGGCGACTCCACAATGAGTAGGTTCTTCATGTGATTCCTCCTGCGGCCGGGCGCCCCTGCCCAAAGCTGTCTCCAGCCGGCCTTTCGTCTGTATCAGGCCCGCCCCTCGGCGAGCTGGAAGCGTTTCCCGGGCAGGGATTCCGCCCGGTCCTGCAGCTCCAGCGTCGTGAGTGCGCGCAACACACGGGCGGCGGGCAGCCCTGTGGCCTCTACGATCTCGTCCACATGGCGCGGCGCGCCCGCCACGGCGATCAGCACCGCCTGCGCGTCCTCGTCCAGGCCCGCCAGCATGGTCCCGAGGTCCGTCACCCGCGGGGCCGGTTCGGCCTCCGCCGGCGGCCTCTCCCCCGCCGACGGCCGGACGCGCCGGGCCTCTCCCCGGACCTCCGTCGCCTCCGCCGGCGGCGCGGCGCGGCGCGGACGGATCTTGTGGGGGTAGAGCGCGGCGTATTCCTCCAAGATGTCGCCGGGGCCCGTCACGAGCTGCGCGCCCTCGCGGATCAGCCGGTTGCACCCGGCGCTCTCCGGGACGTCGATGTTGCCCGGCACCGCAAACACGTCGCGGCCCTGCTCGACCGCGTGGGCGGCCGTGATCAGCGCGCCCGAGCGCACCGGAGCCTCCACCACCAGCACACCCAGCGACAGACCGCTGAGGATCCGGTTGCGGGCCGGAAAGTGCCCGGCGAGCGGCGGCGTGCCCGGCGGGTACTCGCTCACGAGGGCGCCCACCGCCGCGATGTCCTCGTAGAGCGCCCGGTTCTCGGCCGGATAGGGCATGTCCGCGCCACAGCCCAGCACAGCCACGGTGGACGCGCCGGCACGCAGCGCGGCCCGGTGGGCGTGTGCGTCGACGCCGCGCGCGAGGCCGGAGACGATGAGCATCCCCGCGCGCGCCAACGCGTGGGAGAGCCGCTCGGCCGCCTGGGCGCCGTAGGGTGTGGCGCGGCGCGAACCGACCACGGTCAGCGCCGCCTCCTCGTCGAAGACGGGCAGACGGCCCTTGAGATACAGCGTGCAGGGCGGCGCGTAGATGTTTTTCAGCCGCTCCGGGTAGTCCGCGTCCTGCCAGGTGAGGACACGGAGCCCGGCCAGGCTGCACTGCTCCAGGATGCGCTCGGCCGGGTCGAGGTCGTGCCGGAGGATCTCCTCGCGCTGCGGCGCGCCGATCTCCGGCGCGGCACGCAGGGCCTCCTCGTCGGCAAAGAACAGATTTTCGGGTGTCCCGAACCGCTCGGCGGCCGCAAACGCCCCCGCCGCTCCCAGCGAGCGCAGCGCGCTCAACCAGACCCAATACTTCATAGCCGCCACACCATCACCGACCTTCACCGACCTTTTTGGCGCACTCCGCCCGCTCCGCCACACATGCAACCAATGTGGGTTGCCCCTGCAACCCGTACCCAAATTCTTATTTTTTGCTGCCGCTTCGCGGCAACAAGGCGCTATCCATTTGTCTTCAACTTTGTGCCCCACCCACCGTCCACGCATAGAGGAGGACGGCCGCCGCCGCCGCCACGCCCAAGGAGTCCCAGCCCGGGCGAAGCGGGATCCACACCGCCTTGTCCGCACGCGCCAGCAATGCCTCGGAGAGGCCCTCGCCCTCATGGCCCAGCAGGAGCACCATGTCCGGCGGGAGGGCGGCCGCGGCCAGAGGCCGCGCCCCGGCGCGGCGCGCGGCGGCATATATGGGCATCTGAACACCGGCGAGCAGGGCCGCCGGGTCGTCTGTCTCCCAGACGCGCTGGCAGAAGCAGGCGCCCATGCCGGCGCGGACAGCCTTGGGGGCAAAGGGGTCGGCGCAGCCGGGGCCCAGCCAGACGGCGTCCGCCCCAAAGGCCGCGGCGCTGCGCAAAATCGAGCCGACATTGCCGGGGTCCTGCACCCTGTCCAACAGCAGGTGCCGGCCAGCCACGGGCGGCGCGGGCGGCGCAGTCTGGGGCAGGCGGCAGGTGAACACCACGCCCTGCGGCGTGACAGCAGGCGACACGCTGCGCAACAGACGCTCCGGCGCCTCCAGCACGCGCGTGCCCGGCGGCAGCCGCGGCAAGTCCGCCCCCTCGGCGCAGACCACGGTGACAGGCGAAACGCCGGCCGCCAGCGCCTCGCGCAGCAGCGTATACCCGTCGCACAGAAAGAGTTCGGCCAGGCGCCGGTCTGCGCGCGCGCCCTGGAGCTTTCGCATCTGTTTCAGCGCCGCGTTGTCGCGGCTCGTGACGCGCTCTCTCACCGCCCCGCGCTCACTCGACCGGTTTCATCGTGGGGAAGAGCAGCACGTCCCGGATCGAGGGGCTGTCCGTGAGTAGCATGACCAGGCGGTCGATCCCGATGCCGCAGCCGCCCGTCGGCGGCATGCCATACTCGAGTGCCGTGAGAAAATCCTCGTCCATCATGCCGGCCTCCTCGTCGCCCGCGGTCCGCAGCGCCGCCTGGCGCACGAAGCGCTCCCGCTGGTCCAGCGGGTCATTGAGCTCCGAGAAAGCGTTGGCAAACTCCCGCCCCGTGATAAAGAGCTCAAACCGGTCCGTCAGCCTGGGGTCGTCGGCGCATCGCTTGGCCAGCGGCGACACCTCCACCGGGTGCCGCGTGATGAACGTCGGCTGACACAGCTTGTCCTCCACGCGCCGATCGAAGCACGCATACAGCCACTCGCCCCAAGAGAGACCCGGCTGCGCCTCGATGCCGAGGGACGCGGCCGCGCGGGCCGCCTCCTCCGCCGTCGAAAACGAGAGAAAATCCACCCCCGTGTACTCCTTCACGGCGCCGGCCATGGACAGGCGGCGCCAGGGAAGCGTCAAGTCGACCGTCTCGCCCTGGTAGACAACCTGACGCCGGCCCAACACCACAGAGGTCACGTGGGCCAGCATCTGCTCGGTCAGCGCCAGAATGCCGCCGCAGTCCTGGTACGCCTCGTAAAATTCGATCGTTGTGAATTCCGGGTTGTGTTTGACGCTCATGCCCTCATTGCGAAACAGCCGCCCGATCTCGTACACCCGCTCAAATCCGCCCACAATCAGCCGCTTCAGGTGCAGCTCGGTGGCGATACGCAGGTACATGTCGAGGCCCAGCGTGTTGTGATGGGTGACAAAGGGGCGCGCGGTGGCGCCGCCGGAGACCGTGCTCAGCACCGGTGTCTCGACCTCGAGGTAACCGCGGGCGTCCAAGAAAGCCCGAATGGCTCGAATCACTTTCGAGCGGACCTCGAAGGTGCGGCGCACCTCGGGGTTCATGATGAGATCGACGTAGCGCTGGCGGTAGCGCAGGTCCGTGTCCGTCAGGCCGTGGAACTTCTCCGGCAGCGGACGCAGGGACTTGGCGAGCAGGGTGACGGCCGTGCCGTGGACGGAGATCTCCCCCCGGCGGGTGCGGAACACCGTGCCGGTCACGCCGACGATGTCTCCGATGTCCATCCGCTTGAAACGCGCGAAGGCCTCTTCGCCCAGGTCGTCCACCTTGAGATAGAGCTGGATGCGCCCGGCGCCGTCGAGCAGGTCGCAGAAAAATGCCTTGCCCATGTCCCGTTTGGACAGGATACGGCCCGCCAATGAGACGCTCTGCCCCTCCCGCTCGGCAAACTGCTCCACAATCTCGGCGCTGTGCGCCGTCACATCAAAGCGTGTCAATACATAGGGGTCACGGCCCTCCTGCCGCAAAGCGGTCAGCTTGTCCCGCCGGATCTGCAGCAGTTCCGACAGCGGGGCGGCCTGCGTGTTGTCTTGTTCCGACACGTGGTCTCCTCCCATAACCCACGAACGGCCACGGAACCCGTGGCCGCCGCCGGTTTTTCAAATCTGGATGTCGAGAATGCGATATCGCAGCACGCCGGCGGGCACTTCCAGCGAGATCTCCTCGCCCACCCGGCTGCCGACCAGCGCGCGCCCAAACGGGGACTCGTCCGAGATGCGGTTCTCCAGCGGGTTCGCCTCCTGCGAACCGACCACCGCGTACTCCTCCCGCTCCTGTGCGTCGAGGTCCAGCACACTGACGCGGCAACCGGCCACCACCTGGTCGGTGTTTAGATTGCCCGGCTGCAGCACCACGGCGTGCGCGATGATGTCCTCCAGCTCCACCATGCGGGAGAACACGCGCCCCTGCTCGTTCTTTGCCTCGTCATATTCGCTGTTTTCCGACAGATCGCCAAAGGACCGCGCTTCCTTGATCTGCTCGGCCACCTCTCTCTCTCGGACAGTCCGCAGATAATTCAGTTCGTCCTGCAGGTTTTGGAGCCTTTCTTGCGTGAGTTTGTACTGTTTTTGCATTGTCCTCACCTATTTCGTGGCGACTGGCGCCGGAAAGTCATTTGACACTTGAACCATATATCGTTACAAACCGGCCCGGACTATACCCCCGCGCCTTTGCCGGGCGCCCACATCACATTATACATGAGTATAGTAATTTCCCCCGCATTTGTCAAGGGCTGAGAAATGTCAGTTTTTACCAATATGGGTTGCACCTGCAACCCATAACCCAAATTTTTGTTTTTTGCCGCCGCTTCGCGGCAGTAGGGCGCCATCTCTCGCCGCGCCGCCTGTCTCCCCGGTCGCCGGCAGGAGGCGGCGGATCCGCACTTCCGCGGGGCTGAGCGCCCCGGCGGCCGCCAAAGCGGCCAGCAAGGCCCCGTCGTCAAAGCCCGGCGGCCAATCCGCCGCGAGGCGCGCCGGCGGCAAAAATACCGCGCCGCTCACCACAAGATTCCCGGGCGGGACACGCACCCAGCCGGCGCCGGCGTCGCCGCCGAGCAGGAGCACCGCCGCCCCCGCCCGGGCCGGCAGGCGCACGCCGCCCGCCGGCGCGTCGAAGACGAGATAGACGTCGGTCTCCCCCAGCTGCTCCGGCGTCGGATCGGCCATCGCCGCCACGCCAAAGCGGCTCCGCAGCGCCCGGCACAGCGCCGCGCCGCCGCGCCCGGCCGACACCGAGAGGGAACGCGCGCGCCCGCCGCCGCACAGCGCCGCCGCCGCGCCGGCCACATCCGCCGTCACGCGGGCGGCCACAATCGCCACGCGCAGGCGGGCGGCCTCCACGCGCAGCACATCGGCCGCGAGGACCGCCAAACGGTCCGCCAAGCGCCGGCAGAGCGGCGCCGGCGTCCAGGGCCA
>JAIRML010000268.1 GCA_031258665.1 Oscillospiraceae bacterium
CCTAGCCTCGGCAAAGAGCGGCACACCCTGTGGGCCGTTTTCGATGGTCAGGCGCGCCTCCGCCGCCTTGTCGACATCGCGGCCGCTCTTGGTTCCGCACAAGTTCAGCGCGGCACGGCCGGACTCGTCGAAGAAGGAGAGACTGAAGTGACTGGCCTTCTCAATGAACTCCCGCGTGTAGCGCTGCGGGCGGATGTATACGGTGGCCACAGGCCGCCCCCAGAGGACGCCGAACCCGCCCCAGCTCGCGGTCATCATGTTGCACCGCGTACCGGCGCGGGCGGCCACGAGCATCCACTCGTCACCGATGAGGGTAAAGGGATTGATGGAAAAATCAGACTGCGCGATCGTTGTCCATGACATATGCTTTCCTCCTCTTGTATCGATGGTTTCGGTGTCGGACTAAATCATCCACATGCGACAAACCCACGCCTGAGGCGTGGGTTTGTCCGATCCTCATTGTCCGAGGCCGAATTTCTTGTTGAAACGATCCACACGGCCGCCCGTGTCCACCAGCTTCTGCTTTCCGGTGTAAAAGGGGTGGCACTTTGAGCAAATTTCCACGCGAATGTTTTGCTTCGTGGAGCCCGTTTCAAAGGTCTCGCCGCAGGCGCAGCGGACAGTTGTCGTCTCATAGTGGGGGTGTATTCCTTGTTTCATAGCGGTTTCCTTCCCTTGCATCCGTCTTCGACCCACTAGATCTGGGATAAAACGCAAAATGTAGTGGCGCAGACCACAATATATAGTCTAACAGCCTGCTGTGCGCGCCGTGCGCCCACGCCGCCGCACCGTGGAGGCCCGTTGGCAGAAAGGCGGATATTATTATACCACGTCTTTTCTCGTCGCACAAGTCTTTTTAAAAATTTTCCCCCTGTGGAGGGGGCGGGGAGGGGGCGGAGAGAGGGGGGCGTCAGCGGCGAAGCCGCTGACGGGGTGGCTCCCCCGGCGCTCACCCACGCACCGCGCGACGGACAACCCGGCTTTACGGAGACGCGGCACAACCGAGAGCGCGGGCGTCACGTCCGCACAAACAGTGCGGCGCCCGCGCAGGGTGTTCACGACGGTTGCCCGGAATATAATCCTTTTAAAAATTCTGTGAATTCTACCACCGCGCTTTCCTCATCGCCATTGTTTTCAAAAATTTCATGTGCCATTTTTTCATAATTTTTTGTTTCTTTCACGTACTCTTCCACAGCCTTCGCACTCATGTCAATCTCTAAGCCGCTCTTTTTCTCTTTTAATATAAAACGGTGCGTACGTTTTGAAAGACCTGCCAACAGCAACTGCATGTCTCTTTTTATGAAAATGACCGTGCCCATTTGCCGGAGTATCAACGCACATTGTGGTATCAGCGGCACTTCCGCGCCCGTTGCGATGATTGCCGGCACTTTGAGCATAGCCAGGTCTACAATGACATCTATTTGTCCCTCGTAAAACCGTTGTTGAAATGATGGACGAAAAAGATTGATCGGATGACCCAACTCTATTTTATCTGTCACCATTTCATCGGTATCGTAAAAAGAAATATCCATAGCTTCCGCCGCTCTCTTTCCGAGAGTGGTTTTTCCGCTGTTCGGAGGTCCTATCAAAATAATATGATTCATATAAATCATCTCTCCCAACGCGGGCTGCCTCCGCAGCCCACGTTAGCTTTTTTGCAGTGGAATCATATATTATAGCGTATATCGTTCTTGCTCAGAGTACGCTGAACAGGATCTCGCCGTATGAGGGGAAGGGCCAGTCTTCGCGGCCTGTGAGCATCTCAAGCTCGTCCACCACGCCCCGCAATGTCTGCATGTTGAAAAAAACCTCGGCCTGATAATACAAGGCGGCGTCCTTCTTGTCGGCGTAGCGACCGGCCCCGGTCACCGAGGCCTCCAGCTCCTCGATCTGGGAGGAAAGACACCCGGCGAGCCCCGTCAGCCGCCGCAGCAGTTCTGTCTCCAGCGCCTCGTCCAGGTCGGCGGCCATGCTCCGCTTGGCGAGCACGCTGTCGGTGAGGCGTCTGGTGTAACGCACCACCGCCGGCGCCACCTCTCGCCGCGCCATATCGATCATCGTCAACGCCTCAATGCGGATGGTTTTGGCGTAATTCTCCAGCATGATCTCCATCCGGGAGACGACCTCCGCGCGAGAGAACACCCCATGGCGCTCAAAAAGCCGGATGTTCTCTTCCGAGGCAAACAGGGGCAGCGCCTCCACCGTCGTAGACAGGTTCAAAAGGCCGCGTCTCCGCGCCTCGGTCACCCATTCGCCCGCATAGTTGTTGCCGTTAAAAATGATCTTCTCGTGCCGGCGCAACGTATCTTTCACCAGCGCGTCCAACGCTTTTCCAAAGTCTTCCGCCCCCTCCAGCGCGTCGGCAAACCCGGCGAGCGCGTCCGCGACGATGGTGTTTAACACGATGTTCGGCCCCGCCAGCGAGAGCGGCGCACCGGGCATACGAAATTCAAATTTGTTGCCGGTGAAGGCGAAGGGGGATGTGCGGTTCCGGTCTGTCGTGTCCCGCGGGAAGTGCGGCAGCGCGTCGACGCCAACCTCCATCTGCACCTGGCCGCGGCTGTGATAGCGGGCGCCCTCACGGACGGCGGCGAGGATCTCCGTCAGTTCGTCGCCCAGAAAGATCGAGATGATGGCAGGCGGCGCCTCGTTGGCCCCCAGGCGGTGGTCGTTGCCCGCCGTGGCCACGGAAATGCGCAGCAGATCTTGGTGTTCGTCCACCGCCTTGACAACGGCGAGGAGGAAGAGTAAGAAGCGCGCGTTTTCAGCCGGTGTACGGCCGGGGTCCAGCAAATTTCCCCCCGCCGCGGTGCCGATCGACCAGTTGTTGTGTTTACCGCTCCCGTTGACACCGGCAAAGGGCTTTTCGTGGAGCAAACAGACGAGGCCGTGGCGGCCCGCGATCGTCTTCATCAGTTCCATGGTGAGCTGATTGTGGTCAACGGCGACATTGACAGTCTCAAAGACCGGCGCGAACTCATGCTGAGCCGGCGCCACCTCGTTGTGCTTCGTCTTGCTCAAAACACCCAGCTTCCAAAGTTCCTCGTCCAGCTCCTGCATAAACGCCGCCACGCGGGGCTTGATGGCGCCGAAGTAGTGGTCGTCCAGCTCCTGCCCCTTGGGCGGGCGGGCGCCAAACAGCGTCCGCCCGCAGTAGATGAGGTCCGGCCTCCGATTCCAGACATCTCTGTCCACCAGAAAGTATTCCTGCTCGGCGCCGACATAGGGCGTGACGTCCCCCGGGTCCGTTTCGCCGAAGAGCGCCAAAATCCGTTTGGCCTCGCGGCCGATGGCCTGCATGGACCGCAGCAGCGGCGTCTTCTTGTCCAGCGCCTCGCCGCCGTAAGAACAAAAGGCCGTCGGAATATACAGTGTTTTCCCCTT
Source organism: Oscillospiraceae bacterium (assembly GCA_031258665.1). Classification (GTDB taxonomy): domain Bacteria; phylum Bacillota; class Clostridia; order Oscillospirales; family UBA929; genus JAIRTA01. The sequence continues at coordinate 3,385 of JAIRML010000268.1, forward strand.
GAGGAAGGCGTAGGACGTCGGGTCCCACGCGGTGTAGCCGCGCGCCTCAAAGGTGGCCCGCAGCCCCCCCGTCGGAAAGCTGGAGGCGTCCGGTTCGCCCCGCACCAACTCCTTGCCGGAGAATTCCATGACAACCTTGCCCTCGCCGTCCGGCGCGATGAAGGCGTCGTGTTTCTCCGCCGTGACACCCGTCATGGGCTGGAACCAGTGCGTAAAATGGGTGGCTCCATGCTCACAGGCCCAGTTTTTCATCGCGGCGGCCACGACATTGGCCACCGCCGGGTCCAGCGGCGTGCGCGCCTCGATTGTCTTTTTTAGGGAACGGTAGACCTCTTTGGGCAGCCGCCGGCGCATCACAGCGTCGCCGAAAACCAAGCTGCCGAAGGCGCCGATGACATCGCCCATGTTGAATACCTCACATACAAAATTTCGGCGAAACAGCTCCAAAGCGCCCAGATTGCGTTCCGGGCCCAACGGAAAACCGCCGGGCCTCGAGGGTTCTTGGCCCGGGCCCCGCGCATTTCACAAAAAACGCCGCAGGTCACACACCCACAGCGCCTTTGCTGCCGTCTCTTCATCCTGATTATACCTTGTTGTCGCGAACCGGCAACAAAAAACAAGAACTTGGGTTGTGGGCTGCATGGGCAGCCC
>JAIRML010000018.1 GCA_031258665.1 Oscillospiraceae bacterium
CACACCGGATACCTCCGACATCATTGCCGGTCTGGATCTCGGCGCCGGGCTCGCCGAGGTGGGGGACGAGGGCTATGTCATCCGCTCCGTCACCATCGACGGCAGGGCCGCCACGGTCGTCGCCGGCAACACCGAGATCGGCGCGCTCTACGGGACCTATGCTTTCCTGCGGCGGATGCAGACCCGGGAACCCATCGTCGGCCTGAACATTTCTGACTACCCCAAGATCAACCATCGCCGCATCAACAGCTGGGACAAGGAGCGCCTGTACGCCGGCAACAACGAGACCGGTTCCGGCAAAAACGGTTTGAACGGCGAAAGCGGGTTCCTCTTCAACCTGGATCTTTCGATCCCGGGCTCCAGCATCACCGGCAACAACGCCCACAGCAACGCCTCCCAGGGGGCGGTTCTCCTGCCCTATATTTTGGACAGATATGTTGTGGCGGCCCGCGCGCTGGCCTCGGTGGGCATCAACGAATTCAACTTAAACAGCGTGAACTCCAACTCCGCCTACATCTCGGAGTACGTGATCCGCCAGGAGGCCGCTCTGGCCGACCTGCTGCGGCCCTATGGCATTAAGCTCTGCCTGTCCACCAACTACGGCGCCCCCACGCTCGCCCTGCCCAACCAGGACGGCACACAGGTCACCACCGCCGCCGGGGGCAACGCGGGCAAAGCGGTCTGGACCGACGACACCGTGAGAATCGGCGCCGCCACGGCGGCGGTGATCCACAGTGACGCCTATCCGCAGTGGTGGTATACGAAGACCTTGCAGATCCTAAAGCGGATCCCCGATTTCGTGGGCTATACGGTCAAGGCCAACTCGGAAGGCCAGGCGGGCCCGCAGGACTACGGCGACACCCACGATTTCGGCGCCAACAACATGGCGAAATATCTAAACTCCGGCGAGCTGGCGGGCAAGGGGATTACGGTGTTCTGGCGCTCCTTCGTGTACAACGTCGAAGTGGACAACGACCGCCTGAACCGCTCTTACATGGAGTTTGCGGAAGCCGACGACAAAGACCTGTACCCGGACCATGTCTTTGTCCAGACAAAGAACGGGCCGCTGGACTTCCAGGCGCGGGAGATCTTCCACCCGATGTTCGGGCGCCTGCCCAACACCAACCAGGCCGTGGAATTCCAGATCACCATGGAATATCTGGGGCACACCACGTACATGACCTTTTTGGGGCCCATGTACGAAGAGACGCTGAAGGCCAATACATACGCCAACGGCCCGGACACGTACACGCCGGTCGGCAGCATCCTGGACGGTTCCGCGCAGGGGCATTCCGACAGCGCCATGGTGGGCGTCAACAACATGGGCAACCACGAAACCGCCACCGGCCACAACTTCTTGCAGGCCAACACCTATACCTTCGGCCGCCAAGCCTGGGACTGGACGCTCGACTCCGAGGACATTGCCGAGGAGTGGACGCGGATGACCTGGTCGAACGACAATGCAATTGTGGAGACCCTCGTGGAGATGATGATGGGCTCCCGCGAAGCGGTGGTCGCCAGCCAGAATACGCTCGGCCTGATGCACCAGCAGGGGCAGAACGGCGCCTCCAGCAATGAACATTATTCGCCGGGGTTTTGGGATTTTTCCGCCAGCCAGGATGACTGGACCCCCGCCTACTACAACAAGGCCATGAAAGACGGCATCGGCTTCCGCAGAACAGTGGAAGGGCGCATCTCGGATCTCCTGCCCGTGCCGGAGCCGGGGAGCTATGAGGAGAAGCTCTACCCGCTGGTCAATCAATTCTTCTCCCCGCTGAAAGAGATCCTGTCCGATCTCGAAACCTGCCCGGAGGACTATCTGCTTGCCTTCCACCATGTGCCGTGGGACTACGAGATGAAGAACGGCAGGACCCTCTGGGAAGAACTGATATACAGACCGCAGATGGCCGTGCAGTACGCGACCAATCTCCGGGAGACGTGGGAAAATTTGGAAGATAGGATTGACCGGTACCGCTGGGCGCACACCATGCAAAAGCTGATCGGCCAGGAATTTGACATGGCCGTGTGGAGAGACAAGGCGGCGGAATATTGGCGCATTGTCAACGGCCTGGACATGCCCACCGACACCGCGCCGCTCTCCATCCAAGTCGAGGTCGCCGGCCGCGTGCACGGCGGGTTTGATCTGGGCTACGGCACCACCTCCAAAACGTCGGGCAATGGCGTCGATCCCATCCCCACCGCCGCCATTTCAGGCTTCAACTTCCCGAAATCCGGTGTCGGCACCAGGCCCTACACCATCTATGTCCCCTACGGCACCGCGGTGCCGACGATCGACCGCGTCATCCCCTTCGCGGACGACGCAACATACACGATCGTCAAGCAGCCGGCCGACATGGGCGACACGGCGGTCGTCAAAGTGACCAAGGCGGATTACTTCGGCAAGCTCGTGCAAAACTACACCTTCCAATTCCAATACGACACCACATTGGCCGGCCTCACCGTCGACGGCAAACCCCTGGACTCCTTCCAGGCGAACAAAACCCAGTACAATGTCTACACCGCCCATCGCGCGCCGGTGGTCGCCGCGACGGCCAATGACCCGGCCGCGGCGGTCAGCGTCGCGCAGAGCGGCACGGTCCCCGGCACAGCGACTGTCACCGTCACCAACAACGGGGCGCCCGCCGCCACCTACACCGTCCTCCTGGGCGCCGCCGGCTATGACAGCACGGAAGATTTCGACGACGGCGCCCTGGACAGCAATTGGTCCTGGGTGCGTGAGAACGCCGCGAGCTGGAATTTGACCTCTGTGCCGGGTTCCCTGACCATCACCTCGGAGGCGGGCGATCTGCGCGGTAACACCAACACGGCCAAGAACCTCCTCTTGCGGGACGCCCCCGATGGGGACTGGGTCATCGAATCCAAGGTCAATTTCTCCCGAAAGCCCCTGGTGAACAACGAGCAGGGCGGCATCATCGCCTATCTGGACGACAGCAACTACCTCCTGCTGGCCTGGAAGATGCGCGCGACGACCGGCAATCTGCAGCAGGGGACCCACGCGGTGGAGTTCCTCCGCGAGCAGGGCGGCGCTCAAACCAGTTTCCTGAACTACTACAAGGATGTGAGCGAGAGGGCGGCCGGCGTCAACCAAGACCAGATCTGGCTGCGGATCGAAAAGAAGGGCAACACCTACCTCGGCTACTTCTCCAACAACGGGAAGGACTGGAAGCCGTCCCGGCTGGCGACAAGCACCCAGGCTTCGGCCAACCCCATCACCTTTGCCCCGACGGTCCAAACGCCCGTCAAGGTCGGCGTGGTCGCCATGCACCAGACCGCCAACGTCTCCGCGTACCCCCGGATGGATGTCTCCTACGACTACTTCAAGGTATCCGCCATTGGCGAGACGATCACGCCCCCGCAGGCCGCCTCAATACAGGTTGACGGCGCGCCGATCGACGGGTTCGACCCGGGTCTCCGCGATTTCACCCTGTACTATGACGCGCCTCCGGCCGCCGTGCCCGTCGTCACCGCGACGGCCGAAGACCCGGGCTGCACCGTGTCCGTCGCCCAACCGGCCGCTGTGCCGGGCGTCGCGTATGTCACGGTGGCGCGGGAGAACCACATCGACACGGTTTACACCATCCGCTTCAAGATGAACGCGCCAACGCTGGCGTCCTTCGATTTTGACGGCCGCACCATCGCCGCGGAGAACGGCGTGACGGCCTACGACGTCCATGTGCCGAACACCGTGACAAACATCGCCGGCGCCTTCTCGGCCGCGAACATCCGCGCCTCTCTCCCCGCGTATACCGACGTCTCCGTCGTGTTTTCGCCGCCGGACGGCGCCGTGCGCGCCGGGCAGCCCTGCGCGGCCACGGTGACCTTGGCCAACAAAACCGATCCCAGCGCCAAAAGCATATACACGCTGACCTTCGGGCACACGACGGCGGGCACACTGACCGTCACGACAGACGCCGCCGGCTGGTCCGCCTCCGCCCCCGTGCGCTTCAGCGACGGCCGCGCGTATCATCTGATCTACGCCCTCTACGAGGACGACAAACTTGTCTACGCCGACGCGCTCACAACGGACCCGATCGAAACCAACCGGTCCGGCGTTGTCAGCGGCGTCATACCCTACGACAGCGGCATGCAGGCGCTGGGCGATCCGGATACATTGACAAAGAGAGTCTTCCTGTGGGATCAGGACCATGTCCCCCTGACACAGGCGTATGACAGTGGCCGCTAGGCTTATTTCCCGCTTGTTGGCGGACAGCTTCCGCCGCAAGTGAACAAAGAGACCCCTCCTTATCCCTGTTCCTCCTCATAGGCCGCGCCGCCCGGGGTACCAACGCCCCCGGGCGGCGCGGTGACCATATTCCGCAAAAAATTTCCCTTGACAAACCATTTTCGATATGGCATACTATGAAAGTAAGGAAATCTGGGGGTGGCAATATGTTAATGGCGAAAGTAACTGCCAAAGGGCAAATAACGGTTCCGATTGATGTTCGACGCAGGCTTGGGTTGAATGAGGGTAGTCGTATGCTATTTATCGAACAAGATAACGGGTTTTTCGTGGTCAACGAAAACCGCGTTGATTTGAGTACACTGAGCGGCACAAAGGCTAAGTTCACGCTTAACGGTTGGCCAGAGGATTACGTGAAAGCAATCATGGCTTTTGATACGCCTTCCAAACCCTTGTTTGAAGAACATGAAGATATTCCGTGGGCGGAGAGGGATGAGTTGTTGTGAGAATGTATTTCCTCGACACAAACATTTGTATTTATATCTTAAATAACAAATACCCTTATCTAAAACAGAGGCTTTTGAATTGTAGTATGGGCAGTGTGAAAATGCCGTCTGTGGTCTATTACGAACTGTGTCACGGCGTGGAAAAGTCTGGGCAAAGAGCGCTTAGCTTTGAAAGATTATCACAGTTTGTTTCACACATCGAGATTGTCCCATTCGACAAAACAGCGGCTGAAATTGCGGGGAAAATCCGCGCTGATTTGGAGAAAACAGAACAGGTTATCGGCGGCAACGATATTATCATTGCCGCTACGACACTTGCAAATAACGCCACACTCATTACAAACAATCTCCGTGAATTTGAGCGTGTAGGCGGACTGGCCGTTAAGAATTGGGTATAGGGGGGTACAGAAGTCTCTGATATAAATCCGGCCGGCGATCTTTTCCCGCTACCCGTATAGTAACTTATGGCCGCGAAGCGGCCATAAAAAACGAGAATTTGGGTTGTGGGCTGCATGGGCAGCCCACGTTGGTATCCTGAAAGCATACGTTAGAGGGCATACGGCGGTGGGAGAGCTGGCTGTCACGATGGACGCCATCGCCGGTTGCCAGCCGGCGCCTCCGGCGACCGGCGCACCTCAAACAAAAGACAGATCCATCATGTGCCTCAGTTTATGCCGCCGGTTTTCCACCAATGTTTCCGGTGGCTGCTGCATCAAATCCATCAACATCCACGTCAGTCTCTCCCGCGCGATGGCAAAGGAATACTCCGGATCACATTGCAGCCC
>JAIRML010000184.1 GCA_031258665.1 Oscillospiraceae bacterium
GCTCGAGGCCGCGCGCGCGGCGCAACGCGGCGCGGACATCAGCCCCCAGGCGCACATTGCTCTCCACACAAAGCCTCTCCACCGCCCGCGTCACCGCCGCGGCCTCAATGTCCCGCATACCAATACCCCCACATGTCAGGCGCCGCCGCCGGGCACAGCGCCCGGCGCTTTGCCCGGATCTTCACAGCGGCGGCCGCTTCAATCGCCGGCCGTCAGTTGAGTTTTGTACAAAGAGGTATACAAACCGCCCAGGGCGAGGAGTTCGTCGTGCCGGCCGCGTTCGCGGACGCCCTCTTCGTCGATGACGATAATCTCGTCGGCGTTTTTGACCGTGGAGAGTCTGTGGGCAATGACGAGGGTGGTCCGGCCCTCGGACAAGGCCTCGAAGCTCTTTTGAATCCGTGTCTCCGTCAGTGTGTCCAGCGCGGAAGTGGCCTCATCCAAGATGAGGATCGGCGGATTTTTGAGGAAGATTCGGGCGATGCTGATCCGCTGTTTTTGCCCGCCCGAGAGACGGACGCCCCGCTCACCGACCTGCGTCTGGTAGCCGTCTTCCATCTCCATGATCATGCCGTGGATCTCCGCCCGCAGCGCGGCCTCCACGATCTCGTCATCTGTGGCGTCCATCCGCCCGTAACGGATGTTCTCCATGATGGTGCCGGCAAAGAGAAAAATGTCCTGCGACACAATGCCGATGTGCGCGCGCAGACTCTCCAGCGTGATGTCCCGAATGTCGATCTCATCCAGTGTAATCTGCCCCTCCGACACCTCGTAAAAACGCGGAATCAGGTGGCACAGCGTCGTCTTACCGCCGCCCGATGGGCCGACCAGCGCCAGCGTTCGGCCCGCCGCGATCGTGAGGGTTAAGTTTTTAAGCACCTTGGCCTTGTCGTCGTAAGAGAAGGAGACGTTTCGAAACGCGATGTCTCCCTTTACCCGCCGGAGCGTGACGGCCCCCGGGCGGTCCACGATCTCCGGCTTTTCGCGCAGCAGCTCGCTGAACCGGGCAAAGCCGGCCATGCCGTTTGTGAACTGTTCCACAAACTGTGACAGCCGCCGGATGGGCTGCAGGAACGCGGATACATAGAGCGCAAAGGTCATGAGCCCCACGTAGTCCAGTTCCCCCCGCATGATGAAGTAGCCGCCCATGGCGATGACCGCTACATTGAATAAATTGGTAAAAAATTCCATACCACTGTGAAAGACGGCCATTGACGAGTAAAAATCGCCCTTGGCGCGCTTGAAGCCCTCGTTGCTCTCGTTGAATTTTTGCACCTCAAAGCGCTCGTTGGTGAAGGCCTTGGCCACCCGCGCGCCGGAGATACTGGATTCGATACCCGCATTGATACCGGCCACGCGTTCCTTGACGCGGCGGGAGGCGGACATCATCCGCTGGCGCCGGAGGTATGTGAAGGCCAGCCCCACCGGTACCAGCAAGATGAGCACCAGGGCGAGCTTCCAGTTGATGCCCAGCATGATGCCGAAGGCGCCCAGAATGGTGACGAGCGAGATAAACACGTCTTCCGGCCCATGGTGGGCCAGCTCCGTGATGTCAAAAAGGTCCGTGGTGACGCGGGACATGAGCAGCCCGGTGCGGTTGGCGTCGTAAAACTTAAACGAGAGCGTCTGCATGTGTGTAAACAAGTCCCGCCGCATGTCGGCCTCCATCAGCACACCGAGGCTGTGCCCCCAATACGTCACGATATAGGAGAAGACTGAACGCAGCACATAGACAAGCACAAGGGAGCCCATGAGCACAAAAAAGGGCGCAAACAAGCGGCCCGGCAGCATCGATGTCATGGCATAGCGCGAGAGCAGCGGAAACGCCAGATCGACCAGGGCGATCAGGAACGCGCAGGCCATGTCGAGCATAAACAATTTCCGATGCGGCCGGTAATACGCGACAAACTGTTTCAGTTTCTGCCGAAATGTCAACTCGTCCAAAAAAAGACCTCCAAAAACAAAAAAGCGCGCCTAGGCGTCGGCCCCGGTTTTGGCGCGGCGCGCCGTGCCAAAACCTCCCTCCGGGCGGCGCGCCCCGGCGCGGCCCCCCGTGGGGCGTCAGATCTCGTCCGCAAACTGATGAAACGCCCGCGCCTCCCGAATGTCGCGTGCGATCTGCTGTGTCAGGTCCTCGTAGGTGTGAAAACGCGCCTCCGGACGCAGGAATTTGTGGAGCTCCAGCCGGATCCGGTGGCCGTAAAGATCCCCCTCAAAATCCAAGATATGCGTCTCCACCACAATGTCCGCCGCGCAGCTCACAGTCGGCCGGGTTCCGATGTTTGTGACGGCGGGGTAGAGGCGGTTGTCGCCCCAGGAGGCCGTGCTGGCGTAGACGCCCTTGGCGGGACTCTGGATGCCGGTGGGCAGGGAAAAATTGACCGTCGGCACGTTCCAGCTCGACGCCAGCTTGCGGCCGTGCCCCACGAAGCCGGAGAGCGCGTGGGGGTGCCCGAGGAAGAGCCGGGCGCGCTCTATGTCCCCTTGGGCCACAAGTTTGCGGATGTAGGTGGAACTGACGGTGATACCGCTGAGCTCCACGCGCGGGATGATGTCGCAGCCGACCCCCGCCTGCGCGCAAGCCTCGGACAGCAGGGCGGCGTTGCCCTCGCCGCGATAGCCGAAATGGAAGTCGTAGCCCGCCACCACATGCGCGGCGCGGAAGCGGCCGATGAGCAATTCTTGCAGAAAATCGCGCCATGACATGTGCATCAGCGCGTCGTCAAAGTGCGCGAAGATGACCTCCTCCATGCCGTACAGGCGGCGGATCAGGTCGGCCCTGTCTTCGACGGTACACAGCAGGGGGATGGCGTGGTCTAAAATCAATGCCTCAGGATGACTGTCAAACGTCAGCGCACAGGGCCGCGCACCGATGTGCGCCGCCGCCTCGGCGGTCCGGCGCAGCAACACGCCGTGCCCGATATGGACGCCGTCAAAAAACCCGAGCGCAATGGCGCGGCTCACTTTGTGGTTATCCATCCGCATTCACCTCGAAAAAATTCTTTTCTGTGCGGACGACGCTGCCATGGTCCGCCGCACACACACGGCCTATCAGCAAAAACACGCCCCCCGCGCCGTATACACGGCACAGCGCGCCCACGGGCGGGGCCTCCGGCGGCGCGGCAAAGGGCGCGCCGACACGGCAGCGGGCTTCGTCCCGGGGGCCGGCCGTCAGGGCGGGGAGGTCGGCAAAGAGGGTATCGACCGGCTTCAGCAAGGCGCCGGCGCTGTCCCCAGCCGCCGCCACATCCTCCAATGTCACGGCGTCTTCCAGCGAGAACGGGTGGGCGTAGGTGCGCCGCAACGCCGACAGAGCGGCCCCGCAGCCGAGCGCCTGGCCCAGGTCATGCGCCAGGGTGCGGACATAGGTGCCCTTAGAAGCGCGCACGCGCAGCGTGCAGCCGTCCGCCGTCATCTCTTCCAGTGTCAGCGCGTGAATTGTCACCGGGCGCGGCGGTCTCTCGACAGTCACCCCGCGCCGCGCCAGCTCATAGAGTTTGCGTCCGCCCACTTTGACAGCCGACACCATCGGCGGCACTTGCAGGATCTCACCGCGAAAGGCGGGCAGCGCCGCCTCCAGCTCCGCCCGCGTCGGCCGCCTGTCGGAGACACACTCCACCGCACCGCCTGTGTCTTGGGTGTCGGTGACAACGCCGAAGACGAGCCGGGCCAAATATTCTTTGTCGCCGAGCAGGTATGCGCAGGCGCGCGTGGCGCGGCCGACGAGCACAGGCAAGACGCCGGTGGCCTGCGGGTCCAAGGTGCCGCCGTGCCCGATGCGGCGTTGTTTCAGCAGGCCGCGCAAGCGGGCCACCACATCGTGGGAGGTGTAGTCCGCCGGTTTGTCAATGACCAGAATCCCGTTCATGTAGATCTTTCTCCTCGGCCACGGCCGCCAGCATTTGCCGGCGGACCCCCGCCCGGTCCCCGCGGCAGTGGCACCCGCCGGCGCGGGGGTGCCCGCCGCCGCCAAGCTGTGTGCAGATGCGGTTTGCCCCCCAGCGCTGCGATGTGCGGACAGAGATTTTCCAGAGATCGTCGGCCAGCTCGCGGAGGGTCACGCCGATTTCGACGCCTTCTATTTTACGCGGCAGCGCCGAGATGTTGTCGATGTCGTCTTCGTCGGCCTTTGTCTTGGCGAGTATCTCCCGCGTGAGGTAGCAAAACGCCACCGTGCCCCCGTCAAAAAACTCCGTCTCGCTCAGCACCAGCGCCTCGGTCTGAAAGCGCCGGAGCGACTTGGTCTCAAACATCTCCGAGTTCACGGCGGCAAACGGAATGCCGGCGTCGATCAGGGCGGCGGCCACGCGGTGCGTGCGCGACGTCGTGTTTGCGTAACGAAAACAGCCGGTGTCCGTAGACACGGCCAGATAGAGCGGCAGCGCCACAGCCCGCGTGAGGGCGGCGCCCATGGCTTCGAGTACTTCAAAGATGATCTCCCCCGTGGAGGCCCGGTCCGGCAGCAGGCAGCCCAGCCTGCCGAACCCGCTGTTGGTCTCGTGGTGGTCGATCACCAACGCGACGCGGTCCGCCCATGGCACGTACGCTTTGGGCAGCATCGTCGGCGCCGCCACGTCGACCGCAACCAACACGGCGTTTTCCGGCGGCGCGCCCGGCCAGAGGTACTCGGCAATATAAGGGGCGTATCTGGCGGTGAGATCCGGATTTTCCAACGTGTGCGCCGTCTTGCCGAGCGACCGAAGCCCGGCGCACAGGGCGGCGGCGCTGCCCAGCGTATCCCCGTCGGGGCGCTGGTGGGTCAGGACAAAGACATTGTCTGTCTCCGCGAGCC
>JAIRML010000232.1 GCA_031258665.1 Oscillospiraceae bacterium
GATCCCTTCGTTGCACGGCCGAGGCCGGGGCGACCAGTTTGTCCACATTGCCGTGGAGGTTCCCCGCAACCTGAGTCGAAAACAAAAGGCGTTGCTGCAAGAATTCGCCAATGCCGTCGGCGAAACCAATTATCCGCAAAAAAAAGGGTTTTTCGACAGAGGCACAAAATGATCCGGGTTACGAAAGGCGAGGTGTTGCCGTGGTGGCGGAATTCTTGCTGAAACTCAGGGATGCCCTCTCAACAGCGTTCCAGCAATTGGGGATTGGCAGATGGGAGGGCTTTGTGCTTCTCTTTCCTCTGGCGGTGGTCGTGTTTGTCGTGCTGTTTTTCATCTGGTATGGCAGGGACATGCAGCCGCGCGCCGGCACGCTGGAGTGGATCGAACGGATGGCACCCGCCCGCTTCACCTGGGAGGGCGCGCGCGCGCGCATGACGCGCACCGACTGGTGCGTTGCCGCCGGTTTTACCTTGGTGTATGCGTCACTGGCGTTCGGGATCCTGCTGGGGGACAATCGGGCGCCGCAGACTTTTTGGCAGGCCACGCCGGCTGAGAATGCCGCCGTCGTCGACCTGGGCGGGGCGGAGACGATCGACACCGTGATGTATTACACCGGGTTGTGGCACGGTGAATGGACGCTGGCCTTTTCTGAGGACGGCGAAATTTGGCGAGACCAGCCGGAGATGAAGCAGGAATACTCCAACCTGTTTAAGTGGCAGTACGCCAAACTGGAGGAGACGGAACAGGCCACCCGCTATGTGCGCGTCACGTCGGCCGGGCCGCCGATGGAACTGGGGGAGATGGTGTTTGTCGTCCGGCGCGAGGGTGTGCGCACGCTGCTCAACGTGAATGCCTTCGTATCGGAGCCGCCGGGCGCGGAGCGTCTCTTTGATGAACAGCGTTTCTGTCCGCCCGCTCCCACCCAACTGAACAGCATGATCTTCGACGAGGTCTATCATGCCCGCACCGCCTACGAATACATACGTGGTGTGTATCCATACGAGACGACACATCCGCCGCTCGGCAAGAGCATTGTCTCTCTCGGCGTCCGGATTTTCGGCATGACACCCTTCGGCTGGCGTTTTATGGGCACATTGTTCGGCGTCTTGATGGTGCCGCTCCTGTATGTTTTTGTCAAGTTGCTCTTTGGGAGGTCCCAGATTGCCGCGTGCGGCACGGCCCTCTTTGCGTTTGAGACCATGCACTTCGCGCAGACCCGCCTCGCGACCATCGACACCTACAGTGTGTTCTTTACATTGCTCATGTATCTGTGTATGTATCTGTTCATCACGTCCGGGTACGAGGCGCCTGTCAAGAAGACCATCTGGCCGCTTGCACTGTGCGGGCTGTCCTTTGGACTTGGCGTCGCCTCCAAATGGACGGGGTTTTATGCGGCAGCCGGACTCGTGATCTTGTATGTGATGTACCTCGCGGCGCGGGGGCGGCATCAGGCGGCGGCTGGGCAAGGGGGTCGGTATCTGAGGTTTTTGTTTGCCACCCTCGGCTTGTCCGTCGTTTTCTTTGTCCTGATCCCGTTTGCCATCTATGTCGTCTCTTACGTCCCGTACGCGACAGCCAACGGGCGCGGGCTCACCCTGTCGGGGCTGCTGGACGAGATGTGGCGGAATCAAATCTCCATGTTTCGGTATCACGCGCATGAGAGTGCTACCCACCCGTTCCAGTCCCGCTGGTATCAGTGGCTCTTCGACGGACGGCCCATCCTGTACTATCAAAAGTATACGGACACGACGCGTGCGGTCATCGGCGCGTTTACAAATCCGCTTACGACCCTTGGCGGGCTCGCGGCCGTCGGCGCGTGTGTGTTGGGGTATCTGCGAGACAAGAGCCGTCACGCGCTGTTCATCGCGGTGGGGTATCTGGCGCAGGTGGTTCCGTGGTTCTTTGTGAGACGCATCACTTTTGCATACCACTATTTCCCGGCGGTGATCTTTTTGGTATTGGCGTTGTGTTATGTGTTCAATGGAATCTGGGAGAGGTATCCGGCGCACCGCGGCCGTGTCGTTCTGTTCACTGCGATGGCGGTGGCCCTGTTCTTCCTCCTGCTCCCCGCCGCTTCCGGCCTCCCCATGCTTCACTGGTATGCCAAAGGCTTTGTAAAATGGCTGCCTTCCTGGCCGTTTTGAGAAGACGGGGAAATGATGTCAGTTCCGGAGGCACTGGCATGCTTCACTGGTATGCCAAAGGTTTTGTGAAATGGCTGCCTTCCTGGCCGTTTTGAGAGGGCGGGGGAATGATATCAGTGCCGGAGGCACTGGCATGCTTCACTGTATGCCAAAGGCTTTGTGTGATAGCACCTTGTTGCCGCGAAGCGGCAGCAAAAAACAAGAATTTAAGTTGTGGGTTGCAGGTGAAACCCATGTTGGGGGGCTGGGTCTGTGATTCGGCCGGATGGGAGAGGTTATGAGTTGCTATTGGGCCGATGTTCACACCCACAGTGTCTTTTCCGCCGATGGGCACGACACCATGGGCGCACTGGCGGAGGCCGCGGTGTGCGCCGGACTTTCGGCCCTGTGTATCACGGACCACTATGACACTTGGAGCAGCTTCGACCCGGGGCCACACCACACGGCCTTTGAGGAGGCCCACGCGGCTGTCTCCGGTCGTTTGGCGCTGCTGCGGGGCGTGGAGCTGGGGGAGGGTCATACGCTCGGCGCCCGGGCCGAGGCATTGCTGGCCAGCGGGCCGTTTGATTTTGTGTTGGGGTCCTGCCACTGCGTTCACGGCAAACCGGATTTCTACGACATGCCCCGCATGGACCGAGCCGCGTGTCTGGCGCTGATCGCCGAATATCTTGCGGAAGTGCTCGCGATGGTCCGTTGGGGGCGGTTCGATGTGTTGGGGCATCTCACATACCCGTTGCGCTACATGGTCGGACGCGACGGCGCTGCGGTGGATTTTTCTCCGTTTCACGACGAGCTGCGCGCGCTGTTTCGGGCGGTTGTCGAGGGTGGGCACGGCTTGGAAGTCAATGTGTCCAACCTGCGCAAGCCCGGCGGATTTCCCATGCCCGATCTCCCGTTGCTCACGCTTTATCGGGCGTGTGGCGGGGAGATCGTCACCGTCGGCTCAGATGCGCACCGGACAGGGGAAGTCGGCGCGCATATCCGGGAGGGGTACGCCCTGCTGCGCGAAGCCGGATTTCAGCGCGTGGCGGTCTACGAAAACCGGCGGCCAGTCTGGCACCCGTTGCGATAAACATTTGAAAATCTGGAAATCTGTATTGCCGCGCCGGGGGCGCCGCTTTCCGCGTAGGCGGCGGACCGGCGTGACGTTTTGTGTTGAAAAGGGGGATTCCCTCATGCGCGTCAAACCAACGCGGGTTGCATCCGCAACCCACAACCCAAATTCTCGTTTATTTGTTAAAAAACTTTGTTTTTCAACAACACGGGGGTTGAATCGAGGCGCTGAGGCGCCTCGCGGGGTGCGGTTTGCGGAAATGAATTCCGCAAACCGCGGATGGGATCTGTCCCCAAAAAATTCTTGTTTTTTATTGCCGCT